>NZ_JBQOJA010000007.1:0-135660 GCF_054971385.1 Marinococcus tarijensis
CCCCGATAGAATACCGGAATCAAGCCGCTTAAGAGTTTTACTTATTTTCATTGTCTACTTGACGGGGATCAGTTCATCGGTTCAAAAGCCTTTTTTTGTGTTTTGGAGTCATGATCCCATGTTTTCTGATACCAGGAAAAATAAGCAGCTTCGTCCTTTTCATCCACGTCCCTTAAATAAACGGTCCGTCCGGTGACGCTGCTGATAACCGAAGCCGAGATCGTATACAGCCTCCGTCTCCGCTGGAAAAAGGACTGCGTGTTTTCCAAATATTGAATCCGTCGTTTAGGTACAAAATTATAAATGGCACTCCATGCTCTTTCCCGGACAATCAGCTGCTTATCTTCCACCTTCATGCCGGAGCCTTTATAGCATATCCAGCCCCACCAGGTGAAAAACAGCGGCACTGCTGCGGCTGCCCAGCCATACGGCACCCAGATGGCCGTCGGAATAAATACCAGCCACCAAAATACCGACGCCCGGAACATATATCTTCTTGCCGCCCGTTTTGGCAGTTTGTTTACCTTTTCCGGAATCAAAGCCGTATCATCAATCTGCTCCATAAAGGTATGTAGCTGCTTCTGGTGAATCAGCGGCAGCAGCATGATCGAATTCTGTCCCCGTTCGGTGCTTCCGCCGGCACTGTCTATATAAACCGCCCACATGCCGAGCGCCTGCCTGACCGGGTTACTGATGAAACGAATACACGTTATCCGGTGCATTTGAAGCGTAATCTGCTTTCGTTCGAGAAGCCCCCACGTGATCTCAAGATCATTTCCGGTGCGGTTCACTTCGAAATTTCCATGCTGCACAAGCGTCCATGCCGACGAAACGAGCCAGCTGAGGAGTGCTGTCACTAACAGGCCTCCGATAATAAACCAGTAGCTGAGCTCGATCAACACGCCAATCGACTGCTCGACCCACGCATCAGGAAGAAAATTCCCCACCTGGGAATACAGACCGGCAAGAGCCGCAAAAATAATACCCGCCCGGCCGGAGGTGAGCCCAGCCATGAAAATGGTACGCATCGGCACCTTCCAGGAAAACGAAGGTTCTGCCGGCTCCGCGGATACGCCGTCCCCCGAAAAATCTTCCGATTCTTCCTCAGCTGTATGAGAGGATTTTTGAATCAGAGCCGTCTGAATAGTATCTGCCTCTCCCCGGCGGATCGCCTGAATCGAAGCTTCCGCCTCTGCGCCTCCGCCTGCTGTTTCAATATTAAGACGGACAAGGCCGAACATCCTCTGAATGATACCAGCAGTGATATCTACCGATTGAACACGCTGGCTGCGGATGAATCGTTCTTTTTTGACAAAAATACCGTAATGGATCTGAAGCTCCCGCTCAATCAAACGGTAACGAAAAAAGACCCATTTCATGATGCTGCTGATGACGATGAACAGCACTAAAAGCAAAAAGATCCAGTTGACTGGAAGCGGCCCGGAAGCTGTGCCTCCAGCAAAAAACGTAATAATAAGCGGAAAAAGAAAATCCTTCAGCTGCCGAAAAAAGACGGTGACAATGGCCGCCGGGTGCATCCGTCTCCATTCATTCATCGTCATCATCCGTTCCCGCCAAAAAGGCGATCCGGTTGCGCAGCTCCGGCGCCGTCTCTTCTTTAAGCGCTGGAATCTCATGCATGCCGGCTGCGGTGGAAATAGTCACGGTGGAAAGCGCGTAACGCTTGTATATCGGCCCCTGCGCTGTATCCACGTGCTGAATGCGCACCATTGGGATCAATACGTGTTTAGAGATAATCACACCGTACTGAAGCTCCACCTCTGTTTCATACACTTCGTAGCGCCAGCGCTGCCATTGCCATTTCGGCAGCACCCATGCGTACCAGGCAGAAAAAAAAACTAAAAAGCCCAGAATCGCGCCAAGGGCCCACCGTACCCATTCGGGCCACCCGAACCAGAAGGCAAGCACAAGTAAAGCAAAAGGGATGAAAGAAACAACGGCCATTTCAATCATCCCCTTGAAGCGCCAGACCGTCAGCGCATCTTCAGATATGCGCTGCGACGGCGCCGGTCTTGTTACGTTTTCCTCCTCATGCATGCCTTCATTCATTCCTCATCCTCCACGTAAATAATCTTAACTCCTTCATCCTGCAGCACTTTCAGCACTGCATCGTTCAGTTTTTCATCGCGAAGAAGGCCGAGAGAAGCGGCAAGCTCAAGCTCTTTCAAATCACCATTTTCTGCGTCTTCAATCAGCTCGAGCACTTCCTCCATGTTTCGTTCTTCAAGCTGCTGTCGTACTTCTGCTTTCGTCATCGTTCAGGCTCCCTTCCTTTTCATTTACGGCCTGGGCTTTCGCTCCTGCTCCATTTTCTCACTCATCTGCTTCCAGATGGAGCCTTTTGCTTCTTTCCCGCCTTCAATTCGTTTCAGCGCGAGCTTAATCTGCAGATCCACTTCAAATTCCGGGTCCCCGTTGGCTTCCTTTAACGCCTCGACGGCCGAGGTGTCACCGACTTCATATAAAAACATTGCCGCACGCCAGCGCACCAGCTTGTTTTTGTCCTTCAGCGCTTCAATCATGTCCGGGATGCCCGCAGGATCCCCCAGATCGGAATACGTATCTGCTGCTGTTCTTCGCACGGTGACAGACGGATCCTGCATCGCCTTCTGCAGATCCGGCAGCACCTGGGGATCTTCAAGCATCCCTAAATACACGACCGCCAGCCGGCGGATGGCCGGCTTTTCATCTGCAAGTCCCTTTTGTATAACCGGGAGGTCTTCCATGGAAGGATCCATCTGGTCAAAGGCTGCATAGCGCTGTTTCCAGTCCGGCTCCTGCATCATATCCATCGTTACTTTTTTAAACTTTGGCTCCGTGTTTTCTGCTTCTGGAGTATTCGCAATCCGTACCAGCCGTTTCAACCGCTCCTCCGGGTAGGCCGCAGCAATTTCTTCGGCCATTTCACTGCCGATCTGTTCGAGATCCTGGCCGTAACGGACCCCGTAATCCTCCCATTTGCGCTGCATCACAATGTTATCGTCTTCAAGCTGGGCTTCAAACGCAGCGGTCTGAAAACGCTCCGGCAGGCCCTGGCGTTTTTCCTCGTCGCCGGAAAGCAGCTTTATCTGCATCGGAATGTTTTTAAACATCTGAACCTGCGCCTGTACTTCCCCGAACGCCTCCTGCGGCTCTTCCGGCTCTTCCTCCGGCTGCTCTACCTTTTCGCCGAACGCCTGACGCACCTGGGGCAGCAGCTGCTCCCAGTCGGCTTTTGGATGGCGCTCGAGGGCCATAAAGTCGGCAACATGATACACACCTTTAATGCCTTCGATCTCCAGCAGCTGCTGGATCGGCGCCGGAGCTTCTTCTTTATTCTCCGGTTTATAATTGCCTGTCGTTCCGGCGGGCAGCGTTTCGTTAACATTCAGCTTCATCGTATGAGGACTCGGTGTTGGCTCAATGGATGTAATATGCATGGTCAATCTCTCTCCTTTAAAATAACGTCCCAATTTGCACGTCTGATTATAGCACAGGAGAAGCCTCTCCTGCCAACCGGCTTGTGCATTTACATTCCAAACAAACCCACTGTTCTGATACACTGTAATAAACACTGTTTCAAAAGCTCATGAGGAGGTTATTACGTTGCAAATCGCACTTCTTTCAGACGTACACGGTAACGCCCGTGCATTAAAAGCTGTTTTAAACGACCTGCACGCTTTATCGGTAGACCATATGTATATGCTCGGGGACCTTGCTTTTCGCGGCCCAGAGCCAAAAAATTCGATCGAAACCGTCCAGTCCCTGCCTGCAAAAGTATTAAAGGGAAATGCCGACGAATGGATTGTCCGCGGCGTCCGGGAAGGAGAAGTTCCCGAGGCCAAACGCTCGATCATGAACCAGGAGAGGGACTGGGCCCTCGAGCGGCTCTCTACTAATGATGTTAAATACTTAGAAGAGCTTCCGGAATCATTTCTCGATGAATACGATGGCTTCCGTTTGTTCGCCTTTCACGCCGTGCCTGGAAGCCTGTTTCCCCCGGTTCCGGTCGATAGCGATGCTTCCGTTTTCGAAGAATCGTTTTTCCAGAAGCAGGAAGCAGACATTTACGTGTACGGGCACGTGCACACTCCATCTATTCGAAAAATTGGAGCTAAATGGGTAATCAATACGGGAAGTATCGGCCTTCCGTTCGACGGGGATCCGACACCGTCATATGTTCTTCTGACCATCGAAGACGGGGAAATAATTCCGGAAATCCGCCGGGTGCCTTATGATACGGATGAAGTTTTAGCACAATTTGACGCTAACGATTATCCGAACAGCGACCAGGTAAAACGCATTATTTCGTCTGGCCGCCCGCCAAAATAACGTTTGTCCAATATATACAAAAAACCCGCCGTCCCCGGCGGGCCTTTTTATATGCTGTTAACCTTCTGCAGGCTCTGCATAATATCAATAAACGATGCTTTATCTCCGTATTGCGCCACAATCTCGCCCTGTTCATCAATAATAAACGTACTCGGTACGCCTTCACATTTATAGCGTCTGTACGTATCCACACCTTCGTCCTGAAGCACCGGGAAACGATAATTGTTGTTTTCCACGTACGTTTTAGGATCCTCTTCCCGCCGTTCACGGCCGGTCACATTAATCGTAACAAACTGCAGTGGACTGTCTTCATTCATTTGTTCATAAAACCGGTTCTTCTGCAAGAGGTCCGCAGAAGAATCCGGGCACCAGGACGCCCAGAACGTCAACAGCACCGGTTTTCCTTTCAGCTGTTCAAGCGACCATTCAACGCCACTCGACATTTCTTTGAGTTGAAACTGCGGGGCCTGCATAGGAATCCTCCTTTTTTTCTGTTAAATCTTTTTTTAAATACGGGTGGAGCTGCTCAAGTAAATACGATCCCGACTGCATTTTATACAGCCGCTCTTTTTGCTCCCCGCTGTCAAATACGATTAAACACGGGACACTCTGAATTTCGAGCTGCCGGGCCTGTACAGGGGCAGTATTGATATCCACTTCCAGAAAAGAAGCGCCGGCATACAATTTTTCTATTGGGGCAAGCATACGCTTTGCCAGCTGGCACGTACCGCACGTCGGCGAAGTAAACAAAACCACCTGACGCCCTTCCCCCGCTTCGAGCATCTGTTCAAGCTGGTTGTTCGTTATTCGTTCCAATTTTGTTTCACCCGCTTTGTATCAGGACCGCAAACGGCTGCATCCTTTAGACACAGCCGGCTGTTTCGGTCTCTTCTTTTTACTGCGTACGAAAAGCTTCGACAAGCGCCTGATTATAGGCTGGAATATCCGGCGGACGCTGGCTTGAAACGATATGGCCGTCTACGACGACCGGCTCGTCCGACCATACGGCCCCGGCGTTGGTCATATCGTCTTTAATACCGGGAGTGCTCGTTACGTGAACGCCCTGCAGAATGCCTGCGGAGGAAAGCACCCACCCGGCGTGGCAGATTTCACCGATAATTTTTTTATGCTCGTCCATATGCCGGACGATAGCGAGCACTTCGCTGTAACGGCGGAGTTTATCCGGCGCCCATCCTCCAGGGACCAGCACCCCGTCATAATCTGCCGGGTCCACATCGGCAAGTGCTGCTTCTGAAACGGCCGGCACCCCGTGTTTTCCTGTATACGATGTGCCGTTTTCTTTACCGGTAAGCAGTACTTCAGCGCCTTCTTCTCGCAGACGCATGACCGGCACCCACAGCTCCAAATCTTCAAAATCGTCTTCGACAAATGCAATAATTCTTTTTCCCTGCAGTGTCATTATGACTCCTCCTTTATCTTGCTTCTGATAGTTATTCGGCAGGCTTTAACGTGACCCGGCGGCTATCCGGCTTCACGTCCCACAGCTCCTGCGGCGCCTCAAGCGGCTGCTGCACACAGCGCCGCTTTACCTCTACGGTGAAGGATTCCGTGAATGGAAACGGCTGCAGAGCTATCGTCTCGTCATCTTCCCAATGAGCATGGATCGATTCGTGATCAAGCGAGGCGAACGTCTGGCGGAAGCCGTCCCGGAACCAGGGAACTTCCTCTTCTTTAGACGCTCCCGGCGTATTCATGCATATATAGAGGGAGAGATCGTCAAAAAACTGAAGCAGATGAAAATGTTCAGCTGCCATCAGAAAATTCCACTGGTAGCCGACAATCAGCCGCTGCTGGCGGGCGATTTCCTCCTGCATAAATGCAATTTCCTCCGGCACCTCGGATTCTTTAAAAAACGAGCCGTAGTGGCTGCTGATCAAATACGCCTGGTACGGGTTCTCCTCTTCGAGGGCGTTAATGGTGTTGCGGTAGGCGCCGAGCTTCGGCGGGACCGGATAATGCACAAAGGAAACCGGCCATCCGTTTTCATCAAGTACCGGCTCTTCATCAAGTGTTTTCCAGGCATCATCGTGGCGGGCCGTAGCCTGAAGCGCCGATGACCAGGATTCCTGTTCTTTAAATGTCGTATGGTGCCAATACTTCATGCACTCTCCGGAAAGAGCCGCATGCTCCTGCTGCATCATCACTTCCACCCAGCCGTTCCGATTCTCGCTGATCATTGTATCCGCTCCCTTTCTGCCCGTATGAACCGTCTTAATTAGATAAGGAAATTAAACAGCGTTTCTTCTTTATTGATTTCTGTATATTTGATGCCCCGGTCTTTCATTCTCGTTAACAGCTTATCGTAGTCCGACGGATAGGTTACTTCAATGCCGACAAGCGCCGGTCCGTTGGATTTATTGTTTTTCTTGTTGTATTCAAAGCGGGTAATGTCATCGTCCGGTCCGAGTACATCATGCAGGAATTCCCGGAGGGCACCGGCACGCTGCGGAAAATTCACAATGAAGTAATGCTGCAGTCCTTCATAGATCAATGATTTTTCCCTCATTTCTTCCATGCGGCCGATATCATTGTTTCCTCCGCTGACAATGCAAACGACCGTTTTTCCTTTAATTTCTTCTTTGTGAAAATCAAGAGCCGCAATTGATAAGGCTCCCGCCGGTTCAGCTACAACGGCATTTTCATTGTACAGCTCCAGGATAGTCGTGCATATCTTGCCCTCCGGCACGAGCGTGATGCTGTCAAGCAGATCCTTACAAACGTCATATGTCAGCTCCCCGACCCGCTTCACAGCAGCCCCGTCAACAAACTTGTCAATGTAATCGAGAGAGACGACACCTTGATTTTCGATGGAGGCTTTCATACCTGGAGCTCCGGCCGGCTCGCATCCGATAATCTTTGTGAAAGGGGAAATCGAGTTCACATACGTGCCGACGCCGGAAACGAGTCCGCCTCCACCGATGCAGGAAAACAAATAATCGATCGGCTCTTCGATATCGTTCATAATTTCCATGCCAACTGTGCCCTGACCGGCGATCACTTTTTCGTTGTTAAACGGATGCACAAATTCCATATCGTGTGCTTCGCCGTAAGCGTTCGCTTCGTAATAGGCATCGTCAAACGTGTCGCCTGTAAGTACTACTTCCACGTATTCCTTTCCAAATAACTTCACCTGCGAAATTTTCTGGCGCGGAGTCGTGTTCGGCATAAAAATATGACCTTTCACTTTCAGCGCCTGGCAGGAATAGGCCACGCCCTGGGCATGATTTCCGGCGCTTGCACATACCACGCCGTTTTCAAGCTTATCCTTCGGAATGCTGCTCATCATATAGTACGCTCCGCGGATTTTAAATGAGCGCACCACCTGGAGGTCCTCCCGTTTTAAATAGATATTGGCCCCGTAACGTTCAGAAAGCACCTGGTTTTTCTGCAATGGGGTATGCGTGACCACGTCTTTGAGCGTTTGATTTGCGATGATAATGTCTTCAATGTGTATATTCCCCATACAAGCAACGTTCCTTTCTACTTAGCGTGCGTCCACTTCAAGTGTGAATGCCCGGTTAACATGATTAATGTAAATGCTCGAAAGCGGCGGAGATATTCTCCGCCGCTTTTTGATCCCGTTCAAACCCTTACTATTATAACATGAATATACACACTGAAAAGCCGTGCGTTTTCCTGCTTTGCGCAAAGGGTACATAAATGATAATCCCGGCAGTTCTTTATCCAACCTATTCTTTGGTATAATATCTGCAGAACACTTTTTCACAAACTATAAAGGGGGGGTTTTTCATGAACGACATGCTGAAAAAAGGATTTTTTCTCGGGCTCGGTGCGGCTTCATACGGACGGGAGAAAATACAAACATACCTTGATGATCTGGTGACCAAGGGGAAAATCACACCGCGGGAAGCAGACGAATGGAAAGAGGAAATGATTCAACGGGGGACGGCCCAGAGCGATTCCTGGAACAGCCAGGCGAAAAACTCCTTTGAAAACCGGGCGGAAAGCATGGGCATCGCCACCAAGCGTGATATTGCCCGTCTCGAACAGAAGCTCGATGCCATTGAAAAGGCGATGCACAGACCAGACGACCAATAACCGCCAATTTTAATTAAAGGAAGGAACGCTTCATGGCTATAACAAAAAGTATCCGGCACGCAAATCGATACCGAAAGATTGCTACTACGCTTGCGAAACACGGCTTCGGATATATTTTGCAGGAAGTGGGACTTTTTCATATTCTTTCTCTTCCTAAGCGGATTATGTCGGATCCTAACGACTGGAACACGCAGTCCACCGGGGTCCGTCTTCGGCTTGTCGTAGAGGAGCTCGGCCCTGCGTTCATCAAACTCGGGCAGCTTGTAAGCACCCGGAGGGACATCTTTCCCCCGTCCATTGTTGATGAACTTGCAAAGCTGCAGGACCACGTGCCTCCGTTTCCGTATAAAACGGCCAAATCGGTAATTGAGCACGATCTTCATGAGCCTCTCGGCAGGATCTACTCCTATTTTGATGAAACTCCTATGGCCGCAGCTTCCATCGGCCAGGTACATAAAGCAGTCCTTCATGACGGCCGGGATGTTGTCGTGAAAATCAGCCGCCCGCACATTAAAGAGATTATCGAACAGGACATCGATATTCTGCGGGATCTGGCCCGGCTTCTCACCCAGCGGTTTCAATGGGCTCAGTTTTACCAGCTTCAGGATATTGTAGAGGAATACGTCTCTGCAATACGGGATGAATTTGATTACTTTACCGAAGCCCGCAATGTGGAAAAAATGGCCCGGACCCTTCAGCATTTTGATTTTGTCCAGGTGCCTGAAGTGTATGAAACATGGTCGTCGCGCCGCGTGCTGACCATCGAATATATTGATGGCCATAAGCTTTCCGAGCTTAATTACTCCACCGTCGAATTTGATAAAAAGAAGCTTGCCCACCATCTGGTCGATTCCTTTTTACATCAGGTGCTCCGCACCGGGTTTTTTCACAGTGACCCCCATCCGGGGAACCTGCTTTTTAAAGAAGGAAACGTCGTCGCCTACATTGATTTCGGCCAGGTCGGCCGCTTAAGCAAAAGCATGCGCAGGCAGTTCGTTAACTATGTTATCGCTATGACAAGACGCAACACCCGAGACGTAGCAGCAGCTATCTATGAAATGGCCGACTTTCCCGAAGATATGGAGACAGAAATTTTTGAAGAAGATGTGGACTACCTTTTATCCAAATATTACGAAACGCCATTTAAGGAAATTGAAATCGGTGCAGCCATCAATGACGTGTTTTCCACCTCACACCGCTACGGCATCAGCATCCATAAAGAGTTTACGATGCTTGCTAAAGCCATTATTACCATTGAATCCATCGCCACCGAGCTCGACCCGGACTTAAGCATTGTAGAAATTGCCGAGCCGTACGGCAGAATGCTTGTTAAAGAACGCCTGAACCCGCGGGACCGGATCGAGGACGTGTTCCGTGAGGGAAAAGAGCAGTTCGGCTATATCCGCGAGCTGCCGAAGGAGATTCGTTCCGCACTAAAAAAAATCAATGACGACGAGCTCGGGGTCGATATACGCATGCCCCGTATTAATATTTTAATGAACAAGCTTGACCGTATCGGTAATCGTCTAAGCTTCAGCGTCATACTTCTCGCCTTCAGCATTGTAATGGTGGGCCTGATCGTCGGCTCCACATTCGGGGATAATAATTCAATTCTCGTCCAGCTCCCTGTGATCGAAATCAGCTTTATTGTAGCGTTCTTTCTTTTCATCTGGCTGCTGTATGCCATTTTTCGCTCCGGCCGGTTTTGACCCCCGGTGCAAAGCAAAGCTGCCGGCTTCTGCCGGCAGCTTTTGTGTTCCCTTATAACCTGTTTGGCTCTTTTTCGATCGGAAGGTCGGGATAGGAAATCCAGTCGCTCCAGCTCCCGTTATAAAGACGCACCTGCTCGAGTCCGGCTTCTCTCATGCCGAGCACATTGACGCAGGCCGTAATACCGGAGCCGCAGTAAGAAATAACTTCATCAAAACCCTCGAGCTCCTGAAAGTGCTCACGCAGCTCACTCTGCGACTTCCATGTACCGTCTTCGCGAAGTACATCCCTCCAGAAATAATGATAAGCACCAGGAATGTGCCCGGAAACAGCGTCCACTTCTTCGTTTTCCCCGGCGTAGCGCTCGTAGCTTCTCGCATCCACCAGCGCTACATGTTCATTGCGCAGCTGCTGCTTTATTTCTTCAAGATGAACCAGCTGATTCGGCTCGCGGTCGATGATCATCTGCTTCATAAGCGGTGTCGGGATCTCATCTGTGATTGGAAACCCTTCCTCCACCCAGTGGGAATAGGAACGGTCGAGGACATATGTATTCGTATGACCCGCATACTGCATCAGCCACCAAAATCTAGCTGCCCCCATACCTCCCTGATCATCATAAGCTACAACGGTCGTCTGCATGTCTATGCCCCGCTCTGAGAGAACCTGAGCGAAAAAGTCCATATCCGGCAGCGGGTGACGTCCCCCGTGGGTCCCTGCCTGGGCGGATAAATGCTTTTCCACATCGATAAAGACAGCTCCTGGAATATGATCTTTAACATAAGCTTCATGCCCCGCTGCTGCATCCTTTAGTTCAAACCGGCAGTCCACCACCCTGACATGCTCATCGCGGCGGTGATTATCCAGCCATTCAGAAGAAATTAGAAAGCTCAACATACTCTCCCCTTTCTAGGATTCCTGTGTTAACTGTGTTTGAATGCTGTTTAGAATAAACTCTACGGCCTGCAGCGTTTCCTTGAACTGCTTTTCCTTCGTTGTCCGCTGGTAGGCCTGGAGAGAGGCATTCATGATATTATCATATGTGTCTTCCATCTGGGATTCGTGCAGGTACGGGTAGCTTGTCGTCTGCACCCAGGCAGAAGCTTCCTCTTTCCATACTTCTGCTTCCCCTTTTACCTTGTCGACAAACGGTTTTACCTCCTCATAAAAATCAGGGCGGTCCTCCCGTTCCTGTACTTCGTAAAAAATCTGCTCTGCTTCATCCATGCGCCGTTTCATCTGGTCACAGCTTTCGAAAAGCCCGGGCATCGAAAAACCCCCTTTGATACAAAGAACGCTTCCCTTTACAGGAAAGCGAATATTTTAGGATGTGCCTTCTTCCTGATCCTGCTGGTTGCTCACCCGCTGCGCTACTGTTTCCGGCTGAATGGCCGACAGAAGCACGTGATCGCTGTCCGACAGGATAATGCTTCTGGTTTTCCGTCCATTCGTCACGTCGATGAGCATTTTTCTTTCGCGTGCCTCCTGGATCAAACGTTTTGTCGGGGCAGAATCAGAGCTCACAATTGAAATTACCCGTTCTGCCATCACCATATTGCCAAATCCGATATTAATCGGTGTATCGCTCATGCTATCCCCTTCCTTTCTCGTTCTTTTCTATCCTAACACGAATAACCGAGGCTTTGTCTATCATTCTAAGCACGACACACGTAATATCCGGCTGAAATTATGGTAAAATAACAGCAGGCAGTAAATTTTAGCAAAGGAAGATTCTCATGGCTTACCGCTACCCAAACGGAAAAGTATACCGTCCGAAAAAAAATGCTTCCTCCCGCCAGGGCCCGCCTGCGGAAAAAAGTTTTGCCAACCGCGGCATGACGCTTGAAGAAGACATTAATGAGTCCAATGAATACTACATTGCACACGACATCGGCATCATACATAAAAAACCGACACCCGTCCAGATTGTCGATGTTCATTACCCGAAACGAAGCGCTGCGCGCATCACCGAAGCCTACTTTAAGCAGGCCTCCACCACAGACTACAATGGTGTATTTGCCGGGCGCTATATTGATTTTGAAGCAAAAGAAACGCGCAACAAAACCGCTTTTCCCCTGCAGAATTTTCATGATCACCAGGCAGATCATATGCACAAGGTCCAAAAGCAGGACGGCATCGCATTTGTACTTCTTCGTTTTGCCGTACACGGAGAAACGTATTTATATGACGCTTCTTATTTTCTTCACTGGTATTACGGCCAGACAAAGCGGAAATCTATTCCCTACCAGGATATCCAGGCAAACGGTCATCCAATTTCGCTCGGACTTCATCCAAGACTTGACTACTTAAAGGTTGTACGGCATGTTTATTTTCCTTGAGCACCCTGTAACAAAACAAAAAATTGAACGTCTAATGCCTGGGTATACAGAACTAGACGCTATGTACAACGAAAGGACGAACGTCAATGAGCGACAATTACCGGTCCCGCCAGGAGAAACGGACAGCCGATCAGAAAAATCCTAAAAAGAAACAAAAGAAAAACCGCAAACGACCGCTCTGGCAGACATTCATCATCTGGGCGCTTTCGCTCATGCTTGTCTTCATGACTGCCGGCGTCATCATTGTCGCTTATATGATTAATCAGGCCCCGGAACTAGATGCGGAGGCGATGGTATTATCAGAAGCGGCTACTGTGTATGACCAGAACGGTGAAGAAATTGCCCAGCTGCAAAACAGCAGCAACCGTGAACTTGCCGACATAGAAGAAATGCCCGACTATGCAAAGGAAGCATTTATCGCTGTGGAGGACGAGCGTTTTTACAGTCATTTCGGTATAGACGTACAGCGGATTTTCGGTGCGATATGGGCAAACGTGACTGACGGCTTCGGCTCACAGGGAGCAAGCACGATCACCCAGCAGGTGGTGAAAAATGCGTTTCTTTCACCGGATAAAAACATATCACGTAAAGTCCAGGAGCAGTACCTGGCCATTAAGCTTGAACAGCAGTACAGTAAGGATGAAATTCTCGAAATGTACGTTAACCTGATCTATTTCAATCAGGGAGCCTACGGCATCACCCAGGCCGGACAGACCTATTTTGGTAAAGAGGATCCAGGCGAGCTCACTATCGCAGACGCTGCTCTTCTTGCAGCCATCCCGCGCCGGCCATCGTACTATGACCCGGTTCAAAACCCGCAAAACGCCGAAGACCGCAGAAATCAGATTATTTCCATGATGAATGAACAGGGATACATTACGGATGAAGAAGCCGAAGAGGCTTCCAGCACTCCGGTGGACGAGCAGCTTAACTACCAGCCGCCGGAAAACGGAGTGGCCTATGATTCGTTTATGTCCTACGTGCAAAACGAACTGGAAGAATTTGACGGCATTGAGCCATCAGACGTCTATACAGCCGGGCTGAAGGTATACACGACACTTGACACCCAGGCCCAGGAGCAGGCTGAAGAGCTCATTCAAAGTCAGGGAACGCTCGACAGTTTTCCCGACAACGAAGAGTTTCAAATTGGGTTTACGCTGCTTGATACTCAGACAGGAGCAGTAAAAGCCATTGTCGGAAACCGCCAGAGCCCTGATACGGCTATGAGCTATAACTTTGCTACCGACCCTAATCAGCCGGGATCAACTATTAAGCCCGTCCTGGATTATGGACCGGCCATTGAAAACATGCAGTGGTCCACGTACCATCAGATCGAAGATGAAGAATACCAGTACCCGGACACAGACACTGAGGTGCGAAACTATACTCGTGACTACCGGGGCAGCGTCAGCATGCGCGAAGCGCTGACAGACTCCCTGAATGTCCCAGCAGTAAAGACGCTTGAGGAAGTCGGCCTTGATAACGCCAAATCGTTTGCAAACGGGCTGGGCCTCGGCCTCGAGGACGTCTACTACGGGTCAGCTCTCGGCGGTCTTGAGCAGGGGGTTTCCTCTGAGCAGATGGCCGGTGCCTACGCCGCTTTCGGAAACGAAGGGGTTTATAACGAGCCCCATTCGATCCGGCGGATTGAATTTCCGGATGGACGAACGATTGACTTTGAACCAGAGCAGGAGCAGGCAATGGAAGACTACACGGCCTATATGATTACAGATATGCTTAAAGACGTCGTCTCCAACGGTACCGGCACCGGTGCCCAGATTGACGGTCTTCCGCTCGCCGGTAAAACCGGGACCACCAATTTCACCGAAAACGAAATGAACACGCTCAATATCCCTGATGGAGGCGTTCCGGATGTATGGTTCAACGGCTACACTACGAACTATACGGCTTCTGTCTGGGCCGGCTTCGAAACCCGCTCGGAAAATAATTATCTTGTAGACGGACAGACGGATGCTGCCAAAGATGTTTTCCGTGAGGTAATGCAGCAGGTCAGCAGCGGCATTGACACTCCCGATTTTGAACAGCCCGAGTCTGTAGTATCAGTACGGCTCAATGAAGAGACCGGGGAGCGGGCTACATCAAACACCCCCGACGCAGACACGATTACAGAGCTGTTTGTAGAAGGCGAAGTGGACGCCCAAGTCACTGAACCATCCTCTGACAACGGATCGGATGACAGCGGGGAATCGGACAGCGAAGAATCTTCCGGCGACAGCGGCTCTGAGGAAACAAACGACAATCAGAATGAGTCCGAACCGGTAGAGGAACCAGCTGAAGAAACGGATGAAAATGAAGAAAATACAGAAGAAACACCGGAAGAGAGCACAGAGCAAAACACGGAAGAAAATAACGGAACCGAAGAGGCTCCGGCGGAGGAAGATTCCGGCGCCTCCGAAGAAGGCCGTGAAGAAGAAACAGATACCAGCGGAGAGGAGCCTGCAGAATCCGAGTCAGACACCGGCGGAGCAAGCGACAGCGGTGAGAATACCGAAGATGAGGGCTCCGGGGATACAGAGCCGGAAACAGAGACTCCAGATGAAGAAGAGCCTGCTGATACGGAAGACAGCACCTCTGCACCGGAACAGGAATCCGAAACAAACGAATAACAAAAACCGCACGCCTTTTCGGCCGTGCGGTTTTTGTTATACCTGAACGTGGTCCTCTTTTTTCGTTAACGGGGCAAGCTTCTCCCATTCTGACTGCAGTACGGAATAATAGTCCTTGTCGTACCACGTAGACAGCCGGTCGAATTCTTTGTCGAGCGCCTGCTTGTGCTCGACATAAATATAATCAGACGCCGCTTTAACACCGTCCTCTATTTTTTCTTCAAGCTCCTGTGCCACTTCTTTCGTTATCTCCGCAGCAGCGCTTTGGACATTTTCCCCATATGCCTCTTTCAGGGTTTTTATTTCCTGATGAACAAAGAAGTCCTTTGCCGAGCGGAAGTAAGCTTCAAATGCTTTAGCATCCACCTCTAAGTCAAGCGTCTTTTCCGGCTTTGGAATAAAGGAGCGGCCGGCGTCAGGAACCTGAAACATCGGAAAGTCCGCCTGAACCTCCCTGTACTGTTCTTCGGTCTCCTGCTTCAGCTGCCGCTTCATTAATTCCTCCAGACGGATGAACGCCGTTTCTCTCTCCTGCCCTGCCTGCACCAGTATTTCTTCCTTAATTTCCGTTAGTCGTCCTGTCAGCTGCCTGCGCTGTTCTTTTCGTGAGGATCCGTCTATAGTAACTGGATTCACCACTTTATTAAAGTAGTCCTGATAGAATAAATACAGACGCTTGCGCACATGAATCAGCCGTTCTTCAGTGTCTGAAACGAGTTCTTTTCGCAGCCGTTCCATATGAAAGCGTTCCGGCACTTCTTCATACTGCCCGAGCTTTTGTTTAAGCCGCTCTGCTTCGGCAGCAACGCTTTTCGCGTCATGCTTTTGCACCTGCAGTGCCCGCCCGATCTGTTCTTTTAAATTCAGCGCCTGTTCGACAACATACTGCTGCTGCACGACAAGGAGTTCCTGCCAGATTTGTCCGGATAAATAGTTTTCAAAGGCTGAAAACATGTCGTCTTCTCTGCCCTGCTGCTTTTCCTGCAGTCCGCGCTGGCTTGAAACTGGAAGCAGAAACGGCTCGTCAAACCCATTCTGCCGGAGCTGGCCGCGCACATGGTTAACGACCTGGCGGCGCTCGTTCTCATCTCTCGCCAGATCTGCGGCATTGATCAGAAAGTACAGCTTATTTTGTTCAAATTCTTCATTCGCCCGGGAAAGCTGCTGGATGAAACGTTCATCGGCATCCGAGAACGCATGATTAAAGTACGTGACATAAAAAATGGCGTCCGACTGGCGCAGATGATCAAATGCGACATTGGTGTGGCGTCCGTGGATCGAATTCACGCCCGGCGTATCGGTTAATACGAGCCCCCGGTTCGTCCAGTAGCTCTCGTAATAAAGCGTCACCTGTTTGACAAGACACGCCTTCTGCTCATCCGCCACCCAGGAGCCCCAGTCCTCCATTCCAATCGTGCGAGTCTCACCGAGCGAGGAATGGTGTTTTTTAATGCTTTCCTGCAGCGTGAACATATACTGGCTGTATGTTTCCATCCGTGCGTCCCGGGTACGGTTCGGCTTTCTCCATTTCTGAATAGAGGCAAGTGTGTACACCTCTCCAAGTTCTTTCGATACGGCCTGGATTTCTTCATCAAGAAACGCTTCATCCTTCAGCTGCAGAATAACCGTACCGTGTGTGTAGTCCTTCTCCGGGGCACGCACAATATTTACGGCTGCCGTGGTCGGATGCGGCGATACAGGAAGTGCCGGAGCACCGAGAAGCGCGTTGATAAAGCTCGACTTTCCGGCACTGAAAGCACCAAAGACCGAAACGTGAAGCTCCTGGTTGTGCAGATTCCCGCATAAACGCTTTAGATGCTTCTTTTCCTCTTCGATTAACGAGGATTCGGAAGAATCAGCGGCGAAGGCTTCCACCATCTGGATTTCTTCACTGTACGAAGGAAGCTCCTTTTGCCCGAAAGAAGCAATCTCCTGCTCTTCCACCGCTTCATCCTCCCTGGAAATAGAAATCTCCGCAACATCGGACGGTGCCTCTTCATTCATCATTTGCCGGATTTCCTGTTCCCATTCCCGCCGGGCAGATACGCTTTCCATCTGACGCTCCACCTGGGCGATTTCCTGCTCCAGGCGTTCCTTTTCCTCTTTCCAGCCATTCTGAATTTCATTTAATTTCGTCTGCTCTGCTTCTGTCAAAGCCGGGCCAGCGGCTGAGGTAAGCACGCGCTCTTTTTCTTCAAGCAGCGGCTCTGCCTGATCCTTGAACCGCCGGGTAATTACGCCGGCCAGCTGGTCGGTCACTTGAAACACATACTGCCTCCCGGTTTCACCTTCCGGAATAAAGGCCTCCAGATCGGCGCGTTCAAGCTGAACGTCAATATTTTGTACCAGGTCAATATAACCGGCACTGTGGGAAGAAGCATCCTGTTTTTCCGGCTGCAGCAGTTCACGCACGTGAAACGTCAAAGACGCTTTAATGTTTTCATTTATATCTGCAAGCAGCGCATCCGCTCGTTCCTTGCGGGCTTCTTCCGTTTTTCGTTTTTTATTAAACAGAGATCCTGCTTTGAAGCCCGGCTGCCAGCTTTCAAGCCAGTCCCTGGCTTTATCCACAGTAGATGCCGGAAACAAATGAGCCTGATCGAGCGTTCGCTTCCATTCCCTGAACCAGCTGCTCCATCTTTCTTCACTGTCCGGTTGAGCGTTTTCGTCAATCAGCCGGGCAGGCACGCCGGCATGCTCCGCCCGCTCCTGCCAGTCTTCGAGGGCTGTCTGCTGTTCCTCCCGCAGCCTGTCACGGATTCGTGACAGCACAGTCTGGCGCATCCGTTCCTCACTTCTTTCGAGCAGTTCGCTGCCGTGGTACAAAAGGCTGCGCACATGAGAGGAGAATGTCTGCAGTTCATTATCCGGGTGCTTTTCATCGCGCATCGAAATATAATACGTGGCAAGTACGTGTACCTGGTTTCGTTCAAGCGTAGCGGCAATCTGATTGCGGTAGGACCGCAGCGTGATTTCTTCTTCCCGGTGTTTGTCCATCTGATTGACAACAAAAATAATCGGCTTGCCTTCCGCTGTCAGCTGCTGTAAAAACCGGATGTTTGTTTCCGACTGGGCATGGTTGTAATCCGTCACGTAAATAACAGCATCGGTTGACAGCAGTCTTTCCATCGTCACTGCCTGGTGCAGCGGATCCGTCGAGTCCACCCCCGGCGTATCCACCATCCGGCTGTAAGTTCCTAAAAACGGCAGCGGGGCCTGCATGCGGATCGAGCGGATATCCGCCCCGTCCCTGCCCCACTTTTGCACCTGTCCCCACGGAATATCGGCTTCCCAGGTTTTCGTTTGGCCTTCACTCGTTTCAACCTCGAGCCCAAGCTCCCCGTTTTCAATCGATATAATATTGGCACTTGTTGGAATCGGACTCGCGGGCAGCAGATCGTTTTGCAGCAGGCCATTTAATACGGTCGATTTGCCGGCCGAAAAATGCCCGCAAAACGCAACTTCAAAATACGGATGTTCAATTTTTTCCTGCACGTCTTCAAGCATCGCGGTTTCTGCCGGATCCAAATGCATGTCTATCTGCAGCCATTGTTGTTCCCAACCGCTCGTATTAGCCATATTTTACTCCTTTATCATTCGTGATTTCGGGATCGTTTTGCCAGCGCTTCTTTTTTCTTCACTTCTGTATACAGCTCCTTCAGCTGCAGGTAGGAATGAAAATAATTCGGATACTCAAGCAGAAAGCCGAGCCTTTCCTCTACGTTGATTGGCTTATGGGCAAGCTTTTTGCTTTCTGTGATCAATTCTTCCGGCTCTGCAGAAGGCACCGGCCGTTCGTTCATCCAAAACAGCGTGCACAGCCAGTGGGCGAGCCCGAGTCTCATATACGGAGCGGCCTTTTCCTTGTCTCTTTCGTCCCAGCATTCATCCAAAAAAGGCAAATGCTCTTCCCACCACTGCATAAATTCTTTAATGTGCCGATTAATATTTTCCTGCCACGGAGGCGTGCCGGCGATGCCGTTTTCATAGGCAATCTCATACCAGAACGGGTGGCGCAGAGCCGCCGTCTTTCGATCTGTTTTTTCATCTTCTTCAATCTGCGTTACAGTATAAAAAATTTTGTGCTGAAATGACAATGGAATTTGTATGTTTACCATGCTGCACCTTCTTTCCGCATCCGTTTCTGCCCTTCCCTGCAGTAGTCAAGCACCGGACAGGACGGACACTGGGGGGACTGGGACTTGCAGTGATAGCGGCCGAAAAAAATAAGCTGGTGATGCATCTGGGACCATTTTTCTTTTGGCAGCCGCTTCATCAGCGTCTGCTCCACCTGGGTGACGCTGTCTTTCCATCTGCATATGCCTAAACGCTTGGACACCCGCTCAACATGCGTATCCACCGCAATGGCCGGCACCCCGAATGCTACTGACGCTACCACATTCGCCGTTTTTCTGCCGACACCGGCAAGCTCGACCAGCTCTTCCTGCGTTTTTGGCACGTGCCCGTCATGGCGTTCGAGCAGAGACGCCGAAAGCTTTTTTAAATTTTTCGCTTTATTGCGGTAAAGTCCAATCGAACGAATAGCCTGTTCAATGTCCTCAAGCGGTGCCTCAGCAAAGTCTTCCGGGGACCTGTACTGTTCAAACAAACCAGGAGTTACTTTATTCACCAGGGCATCAGTTGCCTGGGCAGAAAGCACAACTGCTACCAGCAGTTCAAAGGGATTGCGGTGATTCAGTTCACACTCTGCTTCCGGAAACATGTGCTCGATCCGTTCAATCACAACCTGTAAATCTTTATTCGTTAATGCCATCTTTTCTCCTCTATTCTTCATCCAGCCAGTTAATATTAGGATATTCTGGCAGCTTTTCTGACTGGGCCGCCTGTGTGCGCCGCCCGCCTTTTTGTTTAAACTGTTCGGTCTGCGCTTTAGCATCTTCTTTGGTCTGAATGCCTTTGCGCTTCCATTCGTGCAGCATCCGGTCCATGTAGCGAAGGCTGAATTTTTGATTCATGACCGCTTCTTTCAGCGCGATCTGGATCATATCCGGCGAGTAATGATCCTGATCGAGCCAGACGTTAATCGTTTCCCACTCCATTGGGGAAAGCGGGCGGGAAAATTCCTGCTCAATGTTTTGAAACAGATGCTGCTCTTCAATCTGATCCCCCTGCCCGGATGACACCTCCGCTGTAAGGGCCTGGCGGAAAAAGGGATAGAGGGAGTATGCTTCCTGCCGGATTTCATCGCGTTCAGATTCATCAATCTGCAGCAGATTCCGTTTAATCATCGACCGAAGGCAGCCTGCGCATTCATTTTCATCCATACTCATTTTTTCAGCCAGCTCTTTCGGTGTTGGAAGCGGCACGCTGTTCTGGCCAAAACGGTATATATGCAAAAGCATCATTGCTTCTGTTTCATTCAGCCCAACCTGCTCGTATTTGTCCAGAATAATTACTGGAATGGAGAGGTGGCCGTGCATGAGCGCTTCTATTTCTTTATCTTTGTTCATCTGTTTGTCCTCCCTTTCACCCGGCCGGCTGTCGGCAAAGTGCATAAAGGAAAACCCCCGGGACGGGGGCTTTTTCTCTTATGGATACAGCCTGTTTAACAAACGCGGAAACGGTATCGTTTCCCGGACGTGTTCGGTGCCGGCAATCCAGCCGACCGTCCGTTCCAGACCGAGACCGAATCCGGAGTGCGGCACGGTGCCGTATTTTCTTAAGTCCAGATACCAGCCGTAGGCTTCTTCCGATAGATTGTGTTCTTCGTACCGCTGCTTCATAAGCTGCGGGTCATCAATGCGCTGACTCCCACCGATAATCTCGCCGTAGCCTTCCGGAGCAATCAGATCGGCACAGAGTGCGGTTTCCGGATAGTCCGGGTCGGGCTTCATGTAAAAAGCTTTGATTTCGAGCGGGTAATTCGTAATAAATACCGGTTTTTCAAACTGCTCTGCTATATACGTTTCGTGCGGCGCTCCGAAATCCTCGCCCCAGCTCACTTCATAGCCCGCCTCCTGCAGCATTTCGACTGCTTTATCGTACGTAATGCGCGGAAACGGTGCCTGAATGGATTCGAGCTTGGAGGTATCGCGCTCAAGCACAGTAAGCTCCTGGCGGCAGTTGGCAAGCACCGCCTGCACGACATGGGAAACGTACTGCTCCTGGATTTCGAGGCTTTCATTATGGTCGCAGAAAGCCATTTCCGGCTCAATCATCCAAAACTCAATCAAGTGCCGGCGGGTTTTTGATTTTTCCGCCCGAAATGTCGGACCAAATGAAAACACACGCTGAAAAGCGAGGGCCGCTGCTTCCATATACAGCTGACCGGACTGGGACAGGTACGCATCCTCATCAAAGTATTTCGTATGAAAAAGAGATGTCGTTCCCTCTGCCGAGCTCCCGGTCAGAATCGGCGGATCCACCTTAATAAACTGATTCTCCCGGAAAAAAGCGTAGGTCGCCTGAATAATTTCATCGCGTATGCGCAAAAGCGCGTGCTGCTTACGCGAGCGCATCCACAGATGACGGTGGTCCATTAAAAATTCTGTGCCGTGCTCTTTCGGGGTGATCGGGTAAGGCTCCGCTTCCTGGATAACCTCAAACCCAGTTACCTGAAGTTCCACCCCTGTCGGCGAACGGTCATCCTCCTTCACTGTCCCGTCCACATACAGCGAGCTTTCCTGCGGAAGATTCTTGGCCTGGGTGAACAGCTCTTCGCTGACATCATTTTTTACAATGACGCCCTGCACAAAGCCGGTGCCGTCCCGCAGCTGTAAAAAGGCAATTTTGCCGCTCGACCGCTTATTGGCCAGCCAGGCGCCAAATCTTACCTCCCGGCCGATATATTGATTCAAGCGTTCAATGGTTACTTTCACGTTAGTCCCTCCGGTTCGTCCTGTTTATGCTGATCGAATTATTTTTCTGTGAAACGGCGGATTCTCGCCACCGCTTCTTCAAGCTGATCCAGAGAAGTAGCGTAGGAGAGCCGGACGTTTTGCGGAGAACCAAATCCGCTGCCCGGAACAACCGCCACATTTTCCTCCTCGAGCAGTGCCTTTACCCATTCATCCACATCTTTATACGAAGCAGCAGCCTCCTCGACGTTAGGGAAAAGGTAGAAGGCACCTTCCGGCTTCACGCAGGTGATTCCCGGAATCGAAACGAGCTTGTCATAAATAGTGTTCAGCCGTTCGCTGAATGCCTGCCGCATCGTTTCTACAGCACCGTCATCCTTTGTATAGGCAGCGATAGCTCCGTACTGGGCGTTCGTTGTCGGGTTGGACGTTGAATGGCTCGCTAGGCTCGTCATTGCCTTCACAATAGCACGGTTGCCAGCTGCGTAGCCGATTCTCCACCCAGTCATTGAATGGGATTTGGAGACGCCGTTGACGACAATGGTCTGCTCCTTTAACTCCGGGGAAAGCTCTGCGATGGATGTGTGCTGCTTGTCCCCATAAATCAGCTTTTCATAAATTTCGTCGGAAACAATCAGCAGATCTTCTGCCCTGGCGGCTTCGCCGAGCGCCTGCAGCTCCTCCCGGCTGTACATGGTACCGGTCGGATTGCTCGGGGAGTTAATGATGACGGCCTTCGTTTTGTTCGTTACCGCCCCGCGCAGCTGCTCCGGAAGAATCTTAAACTGGTTTTCCTCCCTGCCCTTCACAAATACCGGGCGTCCGCCGGCAAGCTTTACCTGCTCCGGGTAGCTGACCCAGTAGGGCGTCGGAATAATTACTTCATCCTCCGGATCGAGAATGGTTTGAAACAGCGTGAACAAAATGTGCTTGGCTCCAGTACCGACGATGATTTCATCGCGGGTATACTCCAGCCCCTGGTCCTGCTTAAACTTTTGAATAACCGCATCCTTTAGTTCCGGCAGACCGCCGGAAGGAGTGTATTTTGTTTTTCCTTCCTGCATAGAGCGAACAGCCGCATCGATGACGTACTGTGGAGTATTAAAATCCGGCTCGCCGGCGCCGAGGCCGATAACATCCTGACCGGCTGCCTTTAGTTCATTGGCTTTGGCGGTAATCGCCAGGGTTGACGAAGGGGTAATTTCTTTCACTCGTTGGGACAATTCCATACTCTTTCCTCCTCAATAGTTTCCGTGCTCAATCTATCCATAGTTAGTGTAAAGAAAAGCGAAAAGGAGTTCAAGCGTGGTTTCCGCCGCTTAACCGCGGTCGAGGCTGAAGCTTTTCACAAATTCTCCTGTTTCCATATCAATGTACACATAATGCTGCTGGTTTTCTGTCCGGTATTTTCCTTCATATACCGGGCGGTTGTCTTCGTAGCCGGGAGTCACTGTCCGCACGGCGTCAATACCCTCTACTTCCACTATACGCTCCTCAGCCTCCTGAATGCTCAGCGTATCAGCAGCCGCCAGGCGTTCGAGCAGTTCCCCGTCGTGGAAAAACAGCCAGTCCCTGCTGCCGTCGTTGGTTTCGACGCGTGCTGTTTTTACCGGCTGTTTGCCGTTATATATAAATGTATTCTGTACTTCGGCGACGTTGTTTTCTTCAAGCGCCAGTGCTTCTGCCCGCTCTCTGTCGTCAGCGAGCGGTCCACGGGCCTGAAAGTAACCGGTCACAAGCCCCAGAACGACCAGAAAGACAATTGAAAAAGCCGCAAGCGTGATCCAGTTTTTCACGACATATCCCCCTATGTGCGGTAAATGGTAAACACCATCTGCTCTTCGTTTTCCTTATCAAGAGAAAGGCCGAACATTAACTCCTCCTGCTTTAACGTGCGATTCAGTGTATCAACAATTTTATACAGATCGGACGACGCTTCGATTTTAATCGACGCGACGACTTCAAGCTGTTCGTTTCCCATCGTTTCACCTCACCTGGCGTACTATAAGTACGCTTCATTTAATTTGCGGTAATGGCGGTTGGCTTCGGCGTTAATTTTTTCTTCATCGAGCGTCAGAAGTTCGCCGTCTTTCATCAGCTGTCTGCCGTTCACAAAGCTGTCCGTCACGTCCCGCCCGGAAGCTGCGTACACCAGATGCGATAAAATATTATCGTATGGCTGAAGCGCAAATGATTCGCTATCGAGCAGAATAAAGTCCGCGGCAGCCCCTGGTTCCAGCCTGCCGCTGTCGCCAAATCCCATCGAGGCGGCCCCGTTTTCAGTTGCCATCTTCCAGACCGCTTCCGTTTCAATCGAACTCGGATCCTGAAAGGCGACCTTCTGCATTAAAGCGCCCAGGCGAAGCTCCTCAAACATATCGAGGTTGTTGTTTGACACAGCGCTGTCCGTGCCGATCGTAATCCGCAGACCACGCTTAAGCATTTCGGGAATGCGGGCGATGCCCGATCCGAGCTTGGCATTGCTCATTGGATTGTAGGAGATGGTCACTTCCGGTACGCTCATGTCGTCAAGGTCTTCATCTGTCGCATGCACGACATGCGTAAGCATCGCCGGACGTGTGTAAAATCCGATCTCTTTCAGCTTTTTAGCCGGTGTCATCCCGTAGTCACGCTGGTAATCAGTCACTTCTTTAGCCGTTTCCTCAAGGTGAATGCCAAGCGGCAGATCGTATTGGTGGCCGGAATCGACGACCTTTTCCAAAAAATCCGGGGTGCACGTATACGGGGCGTGCGGGAAAAGCATGCCAGTCATCCGGCCGCTTGTGTCCTGCTCCCATTCCTTTAAGTCGCGGGCCGCTGCTTCCAGCTTTTCGCTCTGCTCCTCCGGCGTTCCAATACTCATCATGCCCTTGGAAATTATCGATTTGATGCCGGAGCTTTTTACGAGCTCATACGTGTTCTGCATGCCCATGTGATACATATCAAGAAACCCGGTCGTTCCGGTTCGGATCATCTCTGCAAGAGCAAGACCTGTACCAGCCTTCGCTGTCTCGTTGCTGAACAGGCGCTCCCGCGGCCATACATGGTTGTTCAGCCATTCCTGGAGCACTACATCGTCCGAAACGCCACGCATCATCGTCATCGGCGTATGGCCGTGGGTGTTATAAAGGCCAGGGCTGAGCCACTTGCCACGCCCGTCCACAATACTGACACCGTTCTCTCTCTCCGGATAGTCTCCCGGCTCTACTTTAACAATCTTACCGTCCTTGACTTCAATATAGCTTTTAACTGCCCGAACGCCCCGTGCCTCTGGGACCGGGTAAACGTGTTCGATTACAAAGTGTTCCATCTCCACACTCCTTATTATCGTTTTTTTGCTTCTTCAAAAAAGTCAGCGATACGGTCGAGCACCGCATCCATCGGTTCATAATACGTATTTGTCCGGGGAATTGAATCAATAAACGACGGACCGTAGGAAGCCTCCATAATCCGCTTATCGAGTACTGTTACCACACCCCGGTCCTCGGAATGACGGATCAGCCGGCCAAAGCCCTGCTTAAATCGCAGAACAGCGTGCGGCAAGGCCTCTGCGTAAAACGACCGCTTTCCTTCTCGCTGCATTTTGTCCGACACCGCTTCGTATACAGGGTCTGTGGGCGGAGAGAAGGGCAGACGCACAATGATCACGTGCTGCAGCTTCTCACCGGGTATGTCGACGCCCTCCCAGAAAGCATTGGTGCCAAGTAAAAGCGCATTGTCCTGCTGCTGAAACAGCTTGGTCAGCTTGGCGTGGGTGCCGCTCGTAATTCCCTGTCCAATGACGCTAAGCGTCGATTCTTCAGTCCATTCCTTCAGCTGGTGATACACCTGCTTAAGCATGTTAAAGGACGTAAACAGAACCATCGTTTTTCCTTCCGTAATGTTGACGGCATGAAAAATATATTCAGCTGCTTCCTGTGCAAAATCAGCGTGTTTATCATTCACACCGGAAATGTCCTTTGGAACGAGCAGCTGCGTCTGGGAAGCATAATGATAGGGGGAATTAATCAGGCTTGTTCTTGGCAGAAAATCATCCAGCCCCATTTTTGATTTCATGTATTCAAATGAACCGTTGACTGCGAGAGACCCGGAGGTAAGTACGACGCTTGCTTTTTTCATAAACAGCTGTTCACTCAGCTCCGAGGCCACCTCCACCGGCCGGGCGTAAATGTACGCAGCATTTTTGGCCCCGCTCTGCTCGGCTTCCACCCAGTAAACATGCTCGGCTTCCCGTTCAAACAGCAGATGGAACAAATTGTCCCCCAGGCTGTCCAGCTGCTCCATGTAAGAGTTTAGTTCGGCAAGTTCATTTACAAAGTTTTTGGCAGACGGCTGCATCTCCCATGCTTGTTCGAACGTTTCCCACGCCTTAAATTCCTGTTCCAGAAGCGTGAGGAAACGGCGTCCGGCTTCTTCCACCTGCTCCCACACGGGGCCGGATTCTCCTCCGGGTGTGAAGCGCTGGCTGTACCGGCCCACTTCCGACCGCCGCCGTCCGGAAGCCGTGCGGCACCACCGTGTAAGCAGACGAAAGAGCTCGTCGCATTCATACATCAGCACCGCATGATTGTCTTCTCGTTCCTGGTACCAGCCCGGCTCAAAAACGATGCCGGCTTCTTCCCCAAACCAGATAAGCGGCCGCACGACGCTCTGTTTTGTATCCAGGCCGAACCTGCGGAGCAGCCGGTTTGCTTTTGTATAGTGAACGGATCTGCCTGCATATTTTCCCGCCGTTTCCGGCAGATGATGCGCTTCATCAATGATCACGCACGGATAGGAGGAAAATAAATTTTTTCCCCGGTACATATCGCTCAAAAGCATCGCATGATTGGTGACGACGATATCAGCATATTCGGCTTTACGGCGGGCGCGTGCATAAAAACAGTAAGCCTCCCACCCTCTTTGAGCGTGCTCATCCTGATAATGATTCTGGCGGAGGCTTTCCCAGAGAGCGTTTCTGCGGCCGCCGGCCATATTAATTTCATCAAGATCCCCGTGCCGGGTTTGTGTCAGCCATATCAACACCTGACCGAGGCCGAGTGCTTCTTCAAGCGAAAACTGGCGGTGCTGCAGCCATTTTTCAAGTCGCTGCAAAGAAATGTAGTTGCCGCGGCCTTTTAAAACAGCCACAGAAACCTGGTCGTCGATCAACCGCTCAAGGAGTGGGAGGTCCTCATTCATCAGCTGCTCCTGCAGTGTAAGCGTCTGCGTGGAAATTAATATTTTTTGATTGTATGTACGGTGATATTTTACGGCTGGAAGCAGATAGGCGAGTGTTTTCCCAAGACCGGTGCCCGCTTCTATAACGGCGTGGGAGCGTTCCTCAAACGAGGCATAGACCATTTCTGCTATCTCCAGCTGGCCCGGACGCTCTTCAAAACGGTCCCACCCCCGGCTTTTAGCATGACTTCCGCTTAGGACCTCCTGCAGTGATACATCCCTCTGCTCCGGCTTTTCTGCCGGAAGCTCTTTGCGGAACACTATGCCGTGGTTTTCCTCTAAATCATATGGCAGCTGCTGCGGGGCCTTTGCAATACAGCGCTCAATATACCGGTGAAGGTCACTGTGCAAAAAGGCAGCCAGCCGGTCCAGGCGGTGAAGCACGTCCTTCGGAAGCACAGCCAGTTTTTTACGGATGGATATCCAAAGCTCTGCGGTGACAAGGGCATCGCTGTCCGCCCTGTGCGGACGGTCATGGTCAAGATCCAGCCAAGAAGTAATCTGGGACAGCCGAAAGCCCGGCGCTTCCGGATAAGCAAGTCTCGCACACTCTACTGTGTCCACGACTGGTCCCTGAAAAAGCGGAAATCCGGCTTCCTGCATGCCTGCATTGATAAATGCCAGATCAAACTGCACATTATGACCGACAAAGGCAGCGTTCTCAAGCCAGGCGGTTAACGTGGGAGCCACCTCATAAAACTCCGGGGCATGCTCCACGTCCTGCTCCCTGATACCGGTGAACTGCTGGATAAAAGGAGGGATCGGCATATGCGGCTGAATAAAGGTGGAAAGAGTGTCGAGCACTTCTTCGTCCTCCATAAGCACTGCGCCGATTTCAATAATTTTTGCTCCTTTTCTTGGAGAGGTGCCGGTTGTTTCTACATCTATGACTACATATTTTTGTCCCATCTGCCTGCCTCCTTTCTTCCGCTATTCCGACGGGGGACCGTCCAGAATTTCGCCGCTGTGCACCGTCTGTATGCTTCCATCTGTTCTTTGCACCTGCAGGGCTCCCTCTTCCGTTATACAAAGAGCTGTGCCCTCCACTGTCTGTCGGGACGTTTCCACCTGAATAAAGCTCCCCAGCGTATCTGTTTTTTGGGACCAGGCAGCTTTGACTGCACCGAATCCATTCGTTAAGTATTCATTATACCAGGACTCATAGCTTTTTAAGATAGATGCAATAATCTGGGGACGGCTCTGCCGGACTCCTGCATACTGCCGGATGGAAGCGGCTTTATCCGCAAGCTCTCCGGTAAAATCTTCGTCCGCCTGGTTTACATTAATACCCATACCGACAATGACTGTCTGTACCTCATCCATGTCTGCCTGCATTTCCGTCAGTATACCTGCCAGCTTCCTTTTATGAATACGGATATCGTTCGGCCATTTAATCGCAGTCGGATCCGGAAGATAGCTGTCAAGCGCCTCGGCAAGAGCCACCGCCGACAGCAGGGTGAGCTGTGGAGCGTAGCGGGGAGGCACCTGCGGGCGGAGCAGGAGACTCATCCAGATGCCCTGTTCCGGACTGCTCTGCCATGTGCGTCCGAGCCTTCCCCGGCCCTGTACCTGTTCATTCGCAACAGCAATAAGTCCTTCCCCGGCTCCTTTTTCAGCCTGCTCTCTCACAATTTCCTGGGTGGAGGTTACAGTATCGTTATAAATAATCGAACGGCCGAGACGTTCAGTTGTAAGATGAAGCATAATTTCTTCTGTGCCGACCCGGTCGGGAAAACGCACCAGCCGATAACCGCGCCGGGAGGCCGCTTCAATTTCATATCCATTTTTCCGCAGCTCTTCGATCTGCTTCCAAACAGCAGTACGGGACACCTGCAGTTCGTCGCTGATCTCCTGCCCAGAGACCGGACGGCTCCGGTGGTCCATCAGCAGCTGCAGCAATCGGTTTTTATTCATCGTTCATTTCCTCCAAATAGGCTATCAGCTTTTGTTCACTGTTTTCTACCTTTTCATTCACGACCGCCTGCTCTAAAAAGGCGATCGCATGCCCGATTCTCGCCGTACCTTCGTAAGCCGGCATCGACGCGATTTTCTTCGGCGGGAGGGCCAGGTCCTGCCTCGAATGAATCGGAAGAGCCTCCCATTTCTTTCTCCATTCTGCGCAGGAATGCCCCCGGTAAGTAAAATATTTCCACTGTTTGAGCTTCTCCAGGTCAGCCACCTGCTTGGGACCGAAATAATACAGCCACTGCAGCCACGTCTCCGGAGAGGCTGGAGCATCGACGTGTTCCAGCAGCCAGCGGCACTGCTTTTGTCCCTGATTGGAAAACCGCCACCCATTCAGCATGTCCAGGCTTTTTCGTCCGTACAGGGCGTACAGCAGCGCCGCCCATGAAACGTTCGTGCCCGCAGGAAACTGTATAAGCGTGGAGTGGTGAAAAAATGGAGAAGTGGTCCGGACCGGTTCCGGAAAATAAGAAAACAAACGCAGCTCTCGCATGCTTTCGAGGGCACTCAGGCGATTGTGTCCTTCAAGCAGCTTGGTTATTTCATCGCGTATTCGTTCCACGGCGGTATGCGCAAGCTCTGCTGCAGCTGCTTCCGCTGCCCGCTCAGCTTCCGGATCCAGCGAAAAACCGAGAACCGCCCTAAAACGGAACGCCCGTATCACCCGGAGCGGGTCGAGGGAAAAGGCGCATTCAGCTGATGCCGGCGTCCGAAGCACCTGCCTCCGGATATCCTTCCGCCCGTTAAACGGGTCGATCACCGTACCGTCTGCATCTGCAGCCATCGCGTTGCATGTGAAATCCCGCTGCTGCAGATCCTCTTCGATTGTTTCCGCTCCTTCCCGGAACGGAGTAACTTCCACGATACTTTTTCCGCTCTTCACAAGCAGCGTCCCAAATTTCTCCGACGGCTTCGCAGCGTCTGGAAAAACAACCAAAAGCTCTTCAGTCGTCGCAGCCGCTGCTATGTCTATATCGCTCGGCGCCCGGTTCATCAACCGGTCACGTACGGCTCCGCCTACAATATAGGCAGTAATGCAGTTTCGCTGTAACATTTTAATAACAAGCAGCGCCTCCTGCCACGTCTGCTGCCCGTTCATTACCTGCCCTCCACGGTCCGACGGTACACTTCTTCATATTGGGCCACGATGCGTGAGGAGGAGAAATATTCTTCCACCACGTCGAGCGAGCGCTGTTTAAATCTTTTCATTCTATCCGGATCCGTCAGCAGTCCGACCGCCTGCTGGGCAGCCAGTTCCACTGCCCCGAGCGGCACCACATAGCCGGTTTCATTATGAAAGACCACCTCGGGAATGCCTCCGACATCTGTGCCAATGACCGGTACACCGCAGGCCATCGCTTCAAGCGCAGCCAGGCCGAAGCTTTCTTTTTCCGAAAGCAGCAGCATCAGATCGGCAACGTGCAAATAGTCGGCTACCTCCCGCTGGTTACCTAAAAACAGCACGTCCTGATCGACGCCGAGCCTTTTTGTCTCCGCCCAAGCCTTTTCCCGGTCCGGTCCATCCCCAAGCATGACCAGCTTACAGGAAACCTCTGCCTGCACTGCAGCAAAGGTCCGCACGACGTCTACGACCCGTTTCACCGGCCGGAAATTGGAGACGTGCAGAAGCACCTTTTCGTCCTCTTCGATGTTATATGCTTTTTTTAAATCCTTTTTGTCCGTTTTAGGCCCATACACCCGTTCGTCCACGAAATTGTAAATTGTATGAATATCGCGGTCGACTTCAAGCATCTGCCTGGTCTGCTCCACCAGAGCGTCCGATACTGCTGTCACTTCATCCGAGCGCTGAATGGCGTAGCGGATAATATCACGAAGCGAAGAGTCATGGCCAAGCACAGTGATATCTGTGCCGTGAAGCGTTGTTACTACTTTTACAGGATGATCGGTCATGTCTCTCGCTAAAATCGCACAGACAGCGTGAGGCACGGCGTAATGCACGTGCAGGACATCGAGCTCCTCCCGGTTGACAACTTCCGCCATTTTGCTTGCAAGCGTTAATGAGTACGGCGGGTACTGGAACACTTCGTATTGGTTTACTGAGACTTCATGGTAATAAATATTCGGTGAGGTTTCGGTTAACCGGTAAGGGATCGCCGAGGTGATGAAATGAATTTCATGGCCCCGCTCAGCAAGCAGCTTGCCAAGCTCCGTCGCGATCACTCCCGATCCTCCCACCGTCGGGTAGCACGTTATTCCAATTTTCACGCTTAGTCACTTCCTTGTCTTTTGGGCACCTGTTGAAAAAGCATCGGAGTTTCGGCGATAAACCCTTCCGCGTAAGTCACTCCCGTTTCTTTGCCGAATAGTCGATCTCTTGCCTGTATCGTTTCGAGGTACCCGTCTGTAAGCGGTGTGCTTACAGCCTCTTCCCCTGGGTTAAACTGGCTTTTATACGCCTTTAATGCCGCTTCTTTATCGCCGGCGGCTGGGGTGATGTCCACATAAAAGGAAGGCCGGTGGTAGCCGTTGATCATATAGTAGTACATGTTTGGCACTTTGTGGGCATTTTCGTCCACACCAGGGTACAGCTTGACCCCGGCATCAAAGACGGCCCGCTTAACAATACTTCCGGCATCACCGTGATCCGGATGCCGGTCGATGTAGTACGGGGCAAAAATCGTGTCCGGCTGGATGCGGCGGATCAGCTGCACAAGCTGGGTGTACTCTTCCTGGGTTACTGCAGTAAGCATACGGTCCCTCCAGGTAAGCTGGAGCCGTCCTGCACCGAGGATATCTGCTGCCTGCTCTGCTTCCTGCTGTCTTATTTCCACGGTACCGTTGGAGGAAAGATCTCCCTCTGTCAGGGAAAGCATATAGACATTGTCGGTTTTACTGTGAAGCGCTACCGTCCCGCCCATTCCGATTTCGATATCATCAGGGTGGGCCCCGACGGTTAACAGTGTTCGTTTATGTGTCATATTAATCTGTGGACTCCTTTAAAATATCCCGGAAGGCAAACAATCCGTGTTCAAGCCCTTTAATCAGCACTTCAGCTGCGGCCATATTCGTTGCAAGCGGCACCCCGTGCACGTCGGCGAGCCTCATAAGCGCGGTGATATCAGGCTCATGCGGCTGCGCGGTCAATGGGTCCCGGAAAAAAAGCACCAAATCCACCTGCTGTACTGCAATCTTTGCCCCGATCTGCTGATCGCCGCCCAGCGGCCCGGACTGGTACTGTTTGACGTTCAGGCCTACCTCTTCATTCAGTCTCCCCCCGGTCGTTCCTGTTGCTGAAAGGGTGTGACGCTCGAGGATATGCCTGTACGCTTCGGCAAACCGGATCAGATCATCTTTTTTCTTATCATGGGCAATCAGTGCGATATTCATAAAAGTTCCCCTTTACTCCAGAATGTTTTCGAGGCCGTACACGAGTTCCTTCATCGTGACTACCTGCTCAATCGCAAATTTGACCCCTGGCATAAATGACGCCCGGTTGATCGAATCGTGCCGGATCGTAAGCGTCTGGCCTTCGCCGCCAAACATCACCTGCTGATGTGCCACGAGACCCGGAAGGCGCGTACTGTGAATCCTCATGCCGTCGAGCTCTGCTCCGCGCGCCCCCGGCATCGTTTCTTTTTCCTCCGGGTGCCCCTGCGTTTTTTTAGTGCGGTTTTCCTGAATCAGCTTTGCTGTTTTCACCGCGGTGCCGGACGGGGCGTCAAGCTTTCGGTCATGGTGCAATTCAGTAATTTCAACATCCGGGAAGTAGGCTGCAGCCATTTGCGACATTTTCATCATCAGAACAGCGCCGATAGCAAAGTTTGGTACAATAAGCACTCCCCGCTGCTGCTCTTTTGCTTTCTGACGCAGGCGGTCGAGATCCTCATCGGTAAAGCCGGTAGTACCAACGACTGGTGCAAGACCGTAGTCGAGTGCTTTTTCTGTATGTACCTTTCCAATTTCCGGCGTGGTCAGATCTACAAACACTTCTGCTTCGACTTCGCCGAGGCACTGGTCAACGTCCGTATAGACGCGGGCCCCGGATTTTGGCATGCCTTCGATTTCCGACAACAGCGAGCCTTCGTATTTATGGTCCACCACAGCGGCGAGCTGCAGGTGCTCCGCTGCTTCAATCATATGTACAGCTTCCTTACCCATATTTCCTCTCGGTCCGGCAACGATAACGCGGATTAATTCAGTCATTTGTCATTCTCCTTTTTCGTCCATCTATCCTGGTCTCTTGTTTCAAACTTTTCCATTACGATACGGAACGCTTCATCCAAATCAATATCAAGCGAATTGGCAAAGCAGATGAGCACAAACAGCAGATCACCCATTTCCTTTTCCAGTGATTTATGCTCTTCGCTTTCTTTCTTCGGCTTTTCACCGTAATAGTGATTAATTTCTCTGGCAAGCTCTCCCGTTTCTTCGGTCATTCTTGCAAGCATGGCGAGCGGACTGAAATACCCTTCTTCAAACTGGCCGATGAAGGCATCCACTTTCTCCTGCATTTCTTTCATCGTCATTGGTTCCCCGGCCATTCCGACGTCCTCCTTTCAATCGTATAAAAATCCATTCGGTTTGACAAACATAGATTGCCTCCTGCCCCGGGCTTTACTATAATGTAACGGTTGATATAAGCTTTCCGGCCGGAGAGGAGGAACCATCATGAACATTTGGATACATACCCGCAATATCTTTTTTGTCGTGCTCGGCTCTGCTATTATGAGTTTTGGACTTGTCTATTTTAACATGCAAAACCAGCTAGCGGACGGCGGCTTTACTGGTATTACCCTAATTCTTTATAATTTATTCAATATCAACCCTGCCTTCAGCAACCTCGTTCTGAACATTCCCGTCCTGATTCTGGGCTGGCGTCTGCTCGGCCGGCACGTCTTCGTCTATACGTTAATAAGCACGGCGGCAGTCAGCTTATTTTTATGGCTCTTCCAGGAGGTCGAGCTTCTCCATCTGCCGCTTCAGGATGATCTTGTTCTTGTGGCCCTGTTCGCCGGCGTTTTTGTCGGCTCGGGCCTCGGCATTGTTTTCCGGTACGGCGGAACCACCGGAGGAGCTGACATTATCGCCAAGCTTGCGAGTAACGTATTCGGCTGGACAATGGGACGCTCGCTGTTTATGTTTGATGCTGTTGTAATAACCGCTTCCCTTTTGTATTTAAACTACCGGGAAGCGATGTACACACTCGTGTTTGTGTTCGTGGCTGCCCGCGTCATTGACTTCATTCAGCAGGGAGCGTACTCCGGAAAAGCCGCTATGATCATTTCCGACCAGGCTCCGGAAGTAGCTGACGCCATTCTGCAGGAGATGAACCGCGGAGCGACTATACTAAACGGTAAGGGCAGCTTCACCCGCCAGGATAAAGAGATTCTCTACTGCGTCGTTGGCAAAAACGAGCTGATGCGCCTGAAGCACCTTGTGGAACGGGTCGACCCGCATGCCTTTGTTACGGTTAACGATGTCCAGGATGTTATCGGCGAGGGGTTCACCCTCGATGAAAACAAAAACCCGCTGCAGTAAGGCGTCTCAGCTATGGATTTTCATCAGCCGAAGCACATAAAAAACACCTGCACCGGTGACCGGGCAGGTGTTTTTTGCTATTCTTCGCTCGTCATGAGAAACATGGCGATAAAACGTCCCAGTTCCAGCACGGCTACCAGAGCGGCTGCAACGTACGTTAATGCAGCAGCATCGAGCACTTTTTTCGTTTCCCGCTCTTCGTTGTTGCTGATGATACCAGTGGCAACGATCTGATTCATGGCGCGGCTGCTCGCATTGAATTCCACCGGAAGGGTGACCACCTGGAACAGAACAGCGGCCGAGAAAAACACGATGCCCGCCAGAAACATGCCGGTCGACTGCAGTAAAATACCGGCAAGAATTAAAAAGAAGGAAAGGTTGGAGCCAGTCGAAGCCACTGGAGCCAGGGAGGAACGGAATCGTAAAAACGCATAGTTTTCCGCATCCTGAATCGCGTGCCCCACCTCGTGGGAAGCGATCGCCTGAGCAGCTACTGTCGAATTGTAATAGTTATCCTCCGACAAGCGGACGACTTTTTTCGAAGGATCATAATGATCCGTTAATTTTCCTTTAGTCGGCTCTACGCGCACGTTATAGATGCCGTTTTCCTCCAGGATTTTCTTTGCCACGGAGGCACCTGTCATCCCGGATGAATTGCTTACATTCGAATATTTTTTGTATGCTTTTTTCACTTTGGACTGTGCCCAAAGCGGAATGAGGATAAGCGCTGCTAAATACAACAGAAGCATTCCCATTTTTTCTCATCCCTCCATTTATATATACTTATATTGTATGCAGACGGGGGTATAATGTCAAAGATTTTGCCCTATTCTTCCATGAGCTGAAGCTCTGTCCGGCCAGGGGTGAGTCTCCACCAGAGCAGAACCCCCGCAGAAATAATACTCAGCCAGAACGTCCCGTAGCCGATCAGGGAAATGTACGGCTCAAGCGACGATGAGACCCAGGGATACATTCCAAAAACATAGTCGATCACATCATTATGTAATGTCCATACCGCTACTGCTCCTATATGCCAAAGCTTCACCCGGTAGTACGGCAGATACAAAAAAGCCTGCAGTGCCATGCCGGCGTGAGACGCAATAAGCATGTAGTGCTGCCAGCTGAGCGCCTCTCCGGCCACGCCGGAAAACACGTTCATTCCCACAGCCCAAAGCCCGTACTTTACAAGCGTTATAAAAGCGAACGCTTCCGCCAGTCCACTCCTCCTGCCGATAATGTACATCCCGATAACGATTGTAAAAACCAGGCTTGCTGTTGGACTGTCCGGGACGAAGGGCAGAAACACAGCCGGCGTCTGCTGCAACTGCTGACCGTACCAAATGTAGCCGTAAATGGTGCCTAGCGCATTAATAATAAAAAGAGGAATTAACACGTAAGGCGTTCCAAACCATCCAAGTAGCTGTTTCACTGTATCATCCGCCTCGTTTTATATGTAGGAAAAGACACGAGGCTCGTGTCTTTATTCGCTCATGCGAAGGTCCTCAAGCAAAAGCTGAAGCTCTGTGTTGTCCGGCTGCAGGGCTGAAGCCTGTTCCAGGTGCTTCAGTGCATTCTCCCGGTAGCCGAGTTCAAGCAGCAGACGCCCGTACTCTTCGAGGAATACCTCGTTTTCCTGATATACGCTGTACACTTCTTCGTATTTTTCTTTCGCTTCGACGGGTTCGTCCTGGAGGTTTTTAGCGCGGGCATAGTACCACTGAAAGCGCACATCCGGCTCTCCCATTTCGTATAAATGATCAATAAGGTCAATCATCGCCCCCGGCTCTTCCTGCTCCATCCACATGCTGAGAAGGGCATTCGCTGCTTCAAGATGGGCCGGATTTAAAGCAAGTGCCTCCTTGAGATGTTTTTCTCCCTCTTCTTCATTGCCAAGCGCCATATACAGCTTTCCGGCCTCGGTATATAAATTTTCATTGTATTCATCTTCTTTAATACCAGCCTTTGCTGCCTCCAGGGCTTTTTCATGGTCTTCGAGCCCTTCGTAGCTTCGCACGAGATATGGATAAAGTGCCACAAAGTCTTTATCCATGTTGCGCAGCTCTTCGAATTTCTCTGCAGCCAGCTGATAATCGCTGACCTGAAGCGCTGTATAGCCATATCCAAACAGGGCATGGAGCTCCGTATGTTCTTTCAGTCCAGCCTCGTAGTAGCTCAGCGCATCCTCAAACGAACCGGTCACGCTGTATGCTTCAGCGAGACGAAGGCTCAGGCTGCCATCCGGGAATTTAAAACCGGCGCCTTCAGCCTGCTTTAAATAAGGAATGCTTTTAGCGTAGTCACCCCGGGATAAATAATAATCACCAACGGCGGCGAGCAGCACCGGCTCTTCAGGACTCTGCTTCAGGGCATCGAGCAGCTTTTGCTCCGCTACTTCATCGAGCCCCTGCATCTGGTACAAATCAGCCAGCAGCAGCTGCGCCCGCAGATATTCTTCGTCTGACTCCTTCACCTCGAGCAGCCATTCAATAGCCTCATCTTCATCGTCCATATCAATCGCATTCTCGGCTGCTGTCGTCAGCAGTGCGCCCTCATCAGGATAGCGGCCAAGCAGATCTTCAATCAGCGGCTGTGCCTTATCTGAGCGGCCCAGCTCCTGATACATTTCCACTATATCGTATTTTTCCTGATCGTTCGCAGAATGGCTGTATTTCTCCATCTCTTCGAGCCCTTTTTCCGTATCGCCGTTTCTTATCGTTTCGAGGATCGTTTCTAAATTCACGCCGTCAACAACCTTTCTTCCAGGTAAATCTCGTTTAGTACTGTGTAATTATAGCAAACATTGCCCGCTGTGACGAACAGGAAACCTTCCCCCCAGCCGATTTTGATAACGTTTACAAAAACAAAAAAAACACCTGATGTCTACTCATCAGGTGTGCCGCCACATCGGCTAGTTTTAAGATAAAGAGTATGGATAGGAGTGGAGAGAAACCATACGCTAATATTAGTATAACGTAATTGTAAGCGTTGTCAATGCTTCTCCCCTATTTTTCTATTCTTTTTTACGTTAACCGATGTAGGATTCATAATCGTGCTTTTCGAGCTGCTGCATGCCGGCCCGCCGATCTTCTTCCGTACGGAATGTCAGCTGCAGCACACCCATGATGTCCTCTCTCGTTTCAAGAATACGTATATTGATAATACTGATGCCGGTACGTCCAAGAATGCCGGTTACGTCCGAGATAACGCCGGGGTGGTCCGGCACATCGACAAACAGATCATAAATGGACGGTATGGCTCCCTGCTTTTTCGCAGGCAGGCCGTCACGATAGGATTTTGCATGCTCAAAAAACTGGTATATCTGCTCTTTATCCCCCGCAGCAAGCATTTGTTCAATGGCACTCATCTGCTGCTTCCAGTCCTCCATCAGCTGCCGCATCACGTCATTATTTTTCAGCAGAATATCGGTCCACATTTCCGGACTGGCTGAAGCGATTCTCGTAATATCCCGGAACCCGCCGGCTGCAAGCTTTGTCACCCAGGCCTGTTCGTCCTCCATCCCCTTCACCTGATGCACGAGTGCCGATGCTACGATATGCGGAAAATGACTGATTACGCCCGTCAGCAGATCATGCTGCCCGTAGGACAGCTCTATAAACTTTGCCTGCGTGCCCTGAAGCCAATCTTTGATTTCACCAATTTTTTCAGAAGAACCAGGGCCGTTTGGCACCAGCACGTAGTAGGCATTTTCAAACAGACGGACCCGGGCGGCATGGACACCGCTTTTATGTGATCCGGCCATTGGATGGCCGCCGATAAAATGAACGTTCTTTCCTGAAAGAACGTCTGCCTGCTCACAGATCGATGTTTTTGTGCTTCCAACATCGGTAATGATGGCCCCGGGCTTTAAAGGCATTCCGGCGAGCTGCACAAGCAATTTCTCCGTAGTGGCCACCGGAGTGGCAAGCACCACCAGGTCTGCTTCCTTTACAGCCTTCTCCAGGTCCGGGACTGCCTCGTCAATAACACTCAAGGATACCGCAAGCTTTGTCTGGGCTTCATCTACATCTGTTCCTGTAATATAAACACCGGGATGTTCCTGTTTGATGGCGAGGGCAATTGACCCTCCGATCAGTCCCAGCCCGATAACTGCTGCTTTTTTCTGCATCTGTTTCCCTCCAGGCCTCTCTTTGTTTCCATACATAAAAACACCCGGCCCCGAGCGGAGCCGGATTCCAGGTGTTGTCCGCTAAAGCCTGGCCTGCTGATGTTCAAGCACTCCACTCAGCGTCTCGCGGAAAGCCTCATTCTGCTCTTCGGTCCCTATCGTTACACGGATCGATTCCGGATAGCCGAGGGCTTCTCCTGAGCGGATGATGATTCCCTTTTTCAGCATTTCGTCAAAAACAACGCTTCCCGCGACTCCTGTATGAATCAGCAGAAAATTGGTCTGGGAAGGCACATAGTCCAGTCCCTGCTCTTCGCAGAAAGATGTCATTTTATCGAGTTCAGTTTTATTTTTCTCCCGGCACTTTTCAATAAAGGCGCGGTCCTTCAAGGCAGCCGTTGCCGCCCGCTGGGCCACAGCTGTAACGTTGAACGGGGGCCGGACCGGATCCAGGGACTGAATCAGTTCCTCGTGGCTCACGCCGTAGCCAACCCGGAGCGATGCCAGGCCGTAAGCTTTTGAAAAGGTACGCAAAAGAAGAAGGTTCGGGTACTCCTGCAGCAGCTTCAGCGTATCCGGATAATCGTTTGCGGTCACATATTCAATGTAGGCCTCATCCGAAACCACCAGTACGTTTTCCGGCACCCGGTCAAGGAATGCCACAAACGCTTCATCATTAATATAGGCGCCGGACGGATTGTTCGGATTACATACCCAGACAATACGTGTCTGTTCATCAATCGCTTCAAGCATCGCTTCCAGCTGATGTTCTCCGTCCACTGCCGGAATTTCACGGATTTCTGCTCCTTCAATGGCTGCATTATGCTTGTACTGCGAAAACGACGGCACTGCCATGACGGTATTTGTATCCGGGCCAAGCATGGCACGGCAGAGCATTAAAATGACTTCATCGGACCCGGCTCCAAACAGCAGCTGTTTTTCTCCAACATTCAGCTCTTCGGCCACTGCCTGACGCAGCTCAGCTGCATACCCATCCGGATAAATTTCCGGATCGGTGGCTGCTTCCTCGATTGCCTGTTTGGCCTGCGGCGGAGCACCGTATGGATTTTCATTGGAAGCCATTTTATGGACGGTAGTCAGTCCAAGCTCCCGTTTCACTTCTTCAATTGGTTTACCCGGCTGGTAAGGCGTCATGCCTTTGATTTGTTTTTTAATATACAACATTGTCACCTCGTCTTTGTATGCTGATTACTATCTTACGACGAAATTAGTGTGGAGACAAAGGTTTTAATTTCGTTCAGCGCCTGCTCGCGCTCTGTTTTTTCAGCTGAAACGAGTGCCTCCTGCTGCTGTTCGACAATTTTCATAATCGCACTGCCGACGACAACGCCGTCGCTCACACCGTCAAGCAGCTCCACCTGCCGGCGGTTGGATATGCCAAAGCCGACAGCAACCGGCACCGTGCTTGCTTCTTTCACTTTGCGGATAAACGCATAGGCTTCATCCGGGAAGGCATCCCTCGTACCAGTTACGCCAAGACTTGAAACGCAGTACAGAAAGCCCTGGGCCTGGGAGGCAATTTTTTCAATGCGGTGGGCAGATGTCGGTGCCACGAGTGAAATGACCGACAGTCCCTTCCCCCTGGCAAGCTCACTGATAAAACTGCTCTCTTCCATAGGAAGGTCTGGAATCAGCACCCCGTTTGCCCCGGCAGATGCCGCTTCTTTGACAAACGTCTCTTCTCCCATGCGCAGCACCGGGTTCACATAGGAAAACACGACCACTGGAATTGTCAGTCCACGTTCTCTCATCGTCCGGATCATGCGCAGAGCCCCCTTCAGGCTCATACCACCTTTAAGGGCGCGCTGGGCTGAGCGCTGCAGCAGAGGACCGTCAGCCAGTGGATCAGAATACGGGATGCCGAGCTCTAAAATGTGGGCGCCTGCCTCCTGAAGCGAAAGAGCAATCGAAATCGTCGCTTCTTCATGCGGGTCCCCTGCCATGATAAATGGCACAAACAGAGGGTACGGAGCCTGCGCTGCCGCCTCTTCCACTGTCAGCACATTTGTTGCTTTATTCATCACTGCTCTCCCCTTCCATACGACGGCGGATCGTTTCTACGTCTTTATCTCCACGACCCGAAAGACAGATAACAATTCGTTCACCTTTGTCCATCTGTTTGGCTTTTTCAAACGCCAAATAAAGGGCATGGGAGGTTTCAATCGCCGGAAGAATACCTTCTTTCTTTGTTAAGAGCGAAAGTGCTTCCAGGGCTTCTTCGTCTGTCACACCCGTGTATTCCACGCGGCCGCTTTCAGCCAAATGGGCGTGCTCTGGTCCAATGCCCGGATAATCCAGCCCGGCGGAAATGGAATACGGCTCAATAATCTGTCCATTTTCATCCTGGATTAAATACGTCAGCGACCCGTGAATCACCCCGCGGGTGCCTTTCGAAATCGTTGCTGCATGCATAGCTGTATGAACGCCCATACCGGCAGCCTCCGCACCGTATAGCTTTACGTCGTCTTCAAGAAACGGATAAAACATGCCGATCGCATTGCTTCCGCCTCCCACGCATGCTGCAATCGCATCCGGAAGAGCCCCGCACCGCGTCTGCATCTGCCGTTTGGTTTCATCCCCAATAATCCGCTGATAGTTCCGGACAATCATTGGATAGGGATGCGGGCCAACGACCGACCCGATCAGATAAAACGTATCTTCCACGTTTGTTACCCAATAGCGGATCGCTTCATTGGTGGCGTCCTTTAAGGTTTTGTTTCCAGACGAGGCCGGCAGCACTTCCGCTCCCAGCAGTTCCATCCGGAAGACATTCAGTTCCTGCCGCTCCATATCCTCTTCGCCCATAAACACCTTGCACTCCAGCCCAAATTTAGCACAGACAGTCGCAGTCGCCACACCGTGCTGGCCGGCGCCTGTTTCTGCAACAATCTTTGATTTCCCCATCCGTCTGGCCAGAAGCACCTGGCCGATGGCATTATTTAATTTATGGGCACCGGTATGAAGCAGATCCTCCCGTTTTAAATAAATTTCTGCTCCGCCCAGATGCTCCGTCAGGTGCCCCGCAAACGTCAGCGGGGTTTCCCGGCCGGCATATTCACGCAGAATGTCCTGGTACTCCTCGTGAAAGGATTCATCCTCCCAGGCTGCATTAAATGCCTCTTCAAGTTCCTCCAGTGCATACATGAGCGTTTCCGGCACATACTTTCCGCCATAGTCCCCGTACCGTCCGTGTTCATCGGGATATATCTGCTGCATAGCTATTCAACCTCTTCTCTAATTGTTCTAATAAGCCCGCATCCTTTACTCCGTCTTTTTCGAGTCCGCTGGAAATATCAATACCCGCCGGATGATACGCAAGCAGGTCTTCAACATTTTCCGGACGAACTCCTCCTGCAATAAATAACGGAAGACGGTGGGCTTTTCCAGCTTTAATATAGCCGGGCACGTGCTCCCAGGCGAAGGATTCGCCGGAGCCTCCGAACCGGCCATCAACTTTGGCGTCGATGATGAAGCCATCAACGTAATCCGCATAGGCATCGATCTGCTGATGAGTGTATTCACCGTGCGGCAGGGCTTTCCACACATCCTTCCCTGTACGGTGGCGGATCACCGCCGCTTCTTCCGGCGGTTCCTCGCCGTGCAGCTGAATCACATCCGCCTGTATTTCTTCAACGGTCGCAATCACTTCTCGCACCGGGGCATTCACAAACAGGGCTGTTACCTTTTTACCGTGCAGCGGATAAGCCTGCAGCCACTCGCGAACGGCTCCCGGCTCCACCTCCCGTTTCCCCGGGGCAAATACGAACCCTGCAAAGGCGGCAGAGGAAGAAGCTGCGAGCCGCACATCATTTTCGGAATGCAGGCCGCACATTTTAAACATCGGCGTCTGTGGAGGCATGGTCACTCACTCCCCGCAGCTTTAGTAATGCTTCGCGTACATCCGGCTGTCTCATCAGGGATTCTCCGACAAGCGCCGCTTCTGCCCCGAGCAGCTGTACATAATCGAGGTCTTCGTTTGTACGGATGCCGCTTTCGCTCACGAGCACACTGCCCTCCGGTATGAACGAAGCTGCTTTTCCTGTCTGCCCGAGTTCTGTATGGAACGTATAAAGATCACGGTTGTTGATACCGATAATTTCCGGCGTAAACTGATGGAGAAGTTCGTGCAGCTTTTCGGGCGAATGTGCTTCCACAAGCACCTCCATCCCGAGCAAGTAGGCCTGCTGGTATAATTCGTGCAGCTTTTCCGGGGCAAGGGCTTCTGCGATCAGTAAAATAGCATCTGCACCCATCGCCGCACTTTCCTCCACCTGTCTGCCATCGATAATAAAATCCTTACGCAGTACAGGCAGAGAGGAGATTTTTTTGACCGCTGTCAGATAGCTGCCGCTCCCCTGGAAATACGTTTCATCCGTCAGCACCGACAGGGCGGCGGCACCTCCCCGTTCGTAGCCAAGAGCGATGGCTTCTGGATCAAAATCACTCCGTATCAGCCCTTTGGAGGGCGAAGCCTTTTTGACTTCCGCAATAATCTGTACGTTTGGCGGATCCTGCTGCAGTGCTTTTTTCAGCGAATAAAAAGGTACGTCCGGACGCTCGCCAACCGTAATATGGGAGAGTTCTTCCTGTTTAGTTTGCAGTATTTTTTCAAGCATACGTTGAATTAACCTCATTTCCCCGCAGGCGCTGCAGCTGCTGTTCGGCTTTGCCTCCGCGGATGACTTCCTCCGCAAGCTGCACGCCGTCTGCGATTGTCTCTGTCCGGCCGGCAGCGTAAAATGCAGCGCCCATGTTTAATAGTAAAATGTCTTTTGCAGCTCCGGTTTCTGAGCCGTTAAAAATATTTTCGATCAGCAACGCGCTTTCTTCTGCTGTTTCCACCTGCACCTCTTCGACGGGAGCTCTCGTCAGCCCTGCTTCTTCCGGTGTAATTTCATATTTCGTAATTTCACCGTTCCGAAGCTCTGTAATGTACGTACTGTCTGAAATCGTCATTTCATCAAGTCCGTCTCTGCCGGTAACAAATAAAGCCCTGCTTGCACCCAGGTTTTTCAGTACGTAGGCCATTTTCTCCCCGTATTCCCGGTCAAACACACCGACCACCTGAATATCAGCGTTTGCCGGATTTGTTAACGGACCGAGCACGTTAAAGATTGTACGAAAACCCAGTTCTTTTCTCGGGGTGACGGCATGCTTCATCGCTACGTGGTACAGCGGGGCAAACAGAAAGGCCAGTCCTTTTTCCTGAAGAGCTTTTACCGCCTCATCAGGTCCTGACTGTACCGGCACCTGCAATGTTTCAAGCACATCAGCGCTCCCGCTTTTGGATGACACCGAGCGGTTGCCGTGCTTGGCTACTTTAATCCCCGCTCCGCTTAACGCGATCGCAGAGGCAGTGGAAATATTGTACGTTGAACTTACGTCGCCGCCGGTGCCGCACGTATCGAGAAGAGAAGGCTCCTCATGCTCTAACGAAAGGGCGTGACGGCGCATACTGCGGACAAATCCGGTCAGCTCTTCCACGGTTTCGCCCCGGAACCGCATAATGGAAATAAGACCGGCAATCTGGCTCGGTGTCGCCTCTCCCTGCATAATAAAGTCCATTGCCTGTTCTGCTTCCTGTTCTTTTAGTGTATGCCCCTCAATGCATTTATTCAACAGTGCCTTAAGCATGAATATTCTCTCCCTTCTCGTCGGTGAACATTGCTTCGGCAGCGGCTACTGTACGGAGAAGAGCGGCTGCTTTATTTTGCGTTTCTTCATATTCCGATGCCGGATCCGAATCGGCCACGATACCGGCTCCGGCCTGGACCTTTGCCGTCTGATTTTCCACAAGCATCGTCCGGATGGCAATGCAGGAGTCAATGTTGCCGTCAAAGCCCATATAGCAGACAGCCCCGGCATACATCCCACGCCTTGTCGGCTCGAGTTCCTTTAAAATTTCCATCGCACGGATTTTCGGCGCTCCGGAAACGGTTCCGGCCGGGAAAGCGGACTGAAGAGCCGCCACCGGGGAAACAAATGGAGAAAGTCTTCCTGTCACTTTGGAAATAATATGCATGACGTGTGAGAAACGGACTGTTTCAAGCAGCACCGGCGTTTCCACCGTGCCGTAGGAAGCAATCCGGCCAACATCATTTCTGGCCAGGTCAACGAGCATAAAGTGTTCCGCCCGCTCTTTTTCATCGGCAAGCAGCTCTTCTTCGAGTGCTTTATCTTCTGTGTCAGTCTTTCCCCGCTTGCGGGTTCCGGCAATCGGATGAATTTCCACGTGGCCGTCGAGCACCTGCACGAGTCGTTCCGGAGAGCTTCCCACCACTTCTGTTTCCCCAAGACGCAGATAAAACAAATACGGCGACGGGTTGATCATGCGGAGTACCCGGTAAAGGTCGAAGCCACTCACCGTTGTCGGAAGCTCAAAGCGCTGGGACAGCACTGTCTGAAATACATCTCCGGCTACAATATATTCTTTAATTTTCTCCACCGCATCCATGAAATCTTCCTTCGAATAATTGGAGCGGACCCGGCTGAAGTCCACGGCTGTATTTTTTTCAAGCGGCGGGTACATGGCAGAGCCGGAATTTCCGTTCTGCAAACTCTTTTGAAGCTTTCCCACCGTTGCCTTTGCTTCGTCAAAACGTTTCTCAGGCTCTTTATCTGTATGTTCATCGTAATAGATGATCGTGAGCTCTTTATTCGTCTGATCGAGCGCCATAATCGTGCGGCAGTACACAAAGTGTATACGTGATTCCGGTGCGTTCTCCGGCGCAAGCTTTGGCTCGAACAATTCCACAGCATCGTACGAGAGAGCGCCGACTGCACCTCCTTTAAACGGGAGATCCACCTCAGGGAGCGAAGGATCAATATAGTCTGTCGCCTGCTGCATGCAGGCCTCCAGATCAGAAGCTGTAAGTATGAGGGTGCCGTCCGTTTTCTCGAGACGAAACTCCCCTCCCTGCTCTACAATCCGGTAGGAGGGATGAAGCCCGACAAACGAGTAACGGGACCAAGGAGAGGCTTCGTCTTTACTTTCAAGCAGATATACCGCATCTTCCTGAAAGTGGCGAAACACATCGATGGGGGTGAGGGTGTCGGAAAAGTAATGCTCCATATAGGGAATGGTGCGGTGGATCGCACACTCGTCAGTGAATGCTTGCTTCGTTGTTTTGGTCACGGTTTTTCCTCCTTTGATCGGAAAAGCATGCCAGAACACGAGAAAAACCTCTCTGCGGACAGAGAGGCATGATAGAAGAGAACCCTGCCTATAGCTTCGCAGGATTTTTTGGTTAAATGTATTGTCAGGTATCTTCTATTCTCTGCTATTCTGCCTCTGCTCTTCTAACTCTCTATGCTGCCTCCGATGGCAGCGCTCATCTATACCTTAACTTTCGATGCTCTAAGCTTATACTTATCCTACTAGGAATCCTTTTGCTTTGTCAAACCCAGGTCCGGTCGAAGCGCCACCGCTTCATTCAAAAAGATATGCTTCACATCTTTTGCAGGTACATTCACGTCCGCAGTCATCATTACGCGGATGCACCGCTCCAGGCTCCCGGGCACCGGGATTTCCTGGGCACACATTACCGGCACAAACTCCCAGCCAGGAATCTCCCTCGCTGCTTTTGCCGGAAAAGCAGCGTTAAGATCAGAAGTGACCGTAAACCAAATATGCGAGACCTGGTCTGCGGTAATGTGATTTTCCGCAATCATCTCTTCAAGTACCCGGCCGGTTTCCTCCCAGATTTCTTCTGCGCGGTTTTGTTTCACCGTTGTTGCTCCCCGTACACCTCGTATCACTGTTGTCACCTGCCTATTTGTAATGGCGATCGAGCAGCTGCCTGATCGTATTTTCTTCCACTTTTGCTGTCAGCGGTTTTCCCGGCCTCTCAAGCAGCACGTAATGGATATCCCCGTGGGAGGCTTTTTTATCTCTTTTCATCGATTCCACTAATGTGTCGGTCGAAAGCCCGTACGGGGCGTCCACCGGATAGCCCAGCGATTCGAGCCATGCTTTTTCCTTCTCCAGCTCCCAGTCGCCTGCGCTCTCGTTATTACTTAACGCAAGAGCAAACCACAGGCCGGCGGCCACTCCTTCTCCGTGAGTGATGCGTCCGTAGCCCATTTCTTTCTCCAGGGCGTGGCCAAGGGTGTGCCCAAGATTTAAAAATGCCCGCACCCCCTGCTCGCGTTCGTCTTCTTCGACAATACGTGCTTTAACTTCAATCGACCGTTTAATCCACGAAGCAACCTCCGGTGACTTCATGTCCTCCACGCTCTGTACGCGGGCTTTTAAATCCTGTAAAAAGGGCTCCCCGTCAAGGTAGGCGTGCTTGATCATTTCGGCAAAGCCGGAGCGCCACTCTGCGTCGGGCAGGCTATGCAGCGTCGCGGTATCATATATGACAGCCAGAGGCGGATGGAAAGCGCCGGCCAGATTTTTGCCTGCTTTCAGGTTAATGCCTGTCTTTCCACCTACGCTGCTGTCCTGGGCAAGAAGAGTGGTCGGCAGTTGAATATAATCCACACCCCGCATGTATCCGGCCGCCGCAAAGCCGGTCAAATCACCGGCCACTCCGCCGCCGAGCGCCACAAAGACCGACTTTCTGTCCATTTCGTTTTCAGCTGCGAATTCCCACAGCAGGGAAAGCTCCTCCACCGATTTGGACTGCTCCCCTGAAGGCATCACATAGGTGCTTACGGGCAGGAGACGCGCGAGCTGGCTTTCTGTTTCTTCCCGGTAGAGAGCGTCCACAGCCTTGTCCACGACGAGGAGGAAGCGGCTCTTGCCTGCCGTAGTTTCCTTTAAAAGATCTGCAAGCTGATAGCGCAGCCCTTCCCCGATTATTACCGGGTAGCTTCTTTTCTCCGCCTGTATCTGAACTGTTTCCATTAGTTAAAAATCCCTGGCTTCCTGTACATACTCTTCAAAGTTCCGGCGGATACGGTCCACATTATCTGTACCGAACATATCCAAAAAGGAAACGGCTACTTCAAACGCCACCACGTTTTCCATTACAACCGAAGCAGCAGGCACTGCACAGCTGTCCGAGCGCTCAATGCTCGCTTTAAACGGTTCCTTGGAATCAATATCTACGCTTTGCAATGGCTTATAGAGGGTCGGGATCGGCTTCATCACGCCCTGGATAACCACCGGCATTCCGTTGGTCATCCCGCCTTCAAATCCACCAAGATTGTTGGTGCTCCGGTAATAGCCGTTCTTTTCGTCCCAGACGATTTCATCATGGACCTGGCTTCCCGGCCGGTTTGCTGCTTCAAAGCCGATACCTACTTCAGCCCCTTTAAAAGCGTTAATGCTCGCAACCGCTCCGACGATTTTGCCGTCAAGCTTGTGATCATACTGCACGTGACTGCCCAGTCCCACTGGCAGTCCTTCCACCACGGTCTGTACGACGCCGCCAATGGAATCACCATCCGCCTTCGCCTTGTCGATCGCTTCCATCATTTGTTTTTCCGCCTCCGGATCGAGACAGCGGACCGGAGAGGCTTCTGATTTTTCCTGAAGCTCCTGCATGGAGGAATAAGACGTCTCTGCTGAATGGATACCGCCTATCCTAAGAACCTGGCCGCCTACTTCTATTCCGAAGGTTTTGAGAATTTTTTTCGCCAGTGCCCCTGCCATTACCCGCGCAGTTGTTTCTCTTGCCGAGGAACGCTCGAGCACGTTTCTCATGTCACGGTGCCCGTATTTAATAGCCCCGTTCAGATCTGCATGCCCGGGACGGGGACGTGTAATTTTCCGCTTCACTTTTTCCGCTTCCTCTTCGGAGAGCGGTTCAGTGCCCATAATCTTTTCCCAGTGCACGAAATCGTCATTTTCGACGACCATCGTAATCGGCGCTCCGGTCGTTTTTCCGTGCCGGACCCCGCTTAAAAACTTCACTTTATCTTTTTCAATCTGCATTCTGCGGCCACGGCCATATCCGCCCTGGCGTCTGGCGAGCTCCTGGTTGATATCTTCTTCAAGAAGCTCCATCTGCGCCGGGACTCCCTCAACAATCGTTGTCTGCTGCGGCCCGTGTGATTCTCCTGCGGTTAAAAATCTCATATGCGTCTTCTCTCCCCTTTGCTCCATACGTATCTCTTTAGTGCTTTTATGCAGTAAATGATAACATAATCCTCTATTTAGTGAAACTGCCTTATTTCATCTTCCTGAAAAGCTTAGCTTTTTCGGTAAAAAAAAGTTCCGGCCGGCTCAAACTTATACTTTTCCGGATGAAACATCTGCTCCGTGCTTCCGACAAACAGAACGCCCCCCGGGCGCAGCGCACTGTAAAACTGCTGGTAAATATAATCCTTAGCTTCCTCTGTAAAATAGATCATCACATTTCTGCAAATGATAACATCTACATCCCCCACCGGTTTGTCCGCAAGCAGATTCTGCTTTTTAAAGCGAATATCCCGGGCAGCCGCTTTTGTGTCAAACTGGTAGGCCGGCGGACTCGCTTCAAAATATTTCTGCAGATACGCCGGTGACACGTTTTCTATGGCCCGGCTTGAATAGATACCCATCTGCGCCTTTTCAAGAATACTGGTGTCAATATCTGTCGCCGTAATGGAAAAGGAGACTCCAGGAAATGCTTCCTTCATCATCATCCAGAGCGAGTATGGTTCTTCACCGGTAGAACACGCTGCAGACCATATGTGCAGATTGCTGCGTTTGTTAAGTATTTCGGGAAGAACCGATGCCTGCAGCATCTCCCACCGGGACGGATTACGAAAAAACTCGGAAACATTGATAGTCATCCGCTCAAGTATTTCCTTCAAAAGCGCTTCGTCTTTTTGAAGCCCCCGGTCAAATAAATCTGTAAACGAACGAAAACCTTTTTTCTGTAAAAAGGAAAACAGCCGCCGCTTCATCTGCGCCTCTTTGTATAAGTGCAGGTCCAGGCCGGTCAGGCTCTTCATCTTTTGCACGAATAGACCGTAATCATCATTCATTGGATTTTCCACTGCTGCATGCTGTCTGCCTGTCATCGTATCCCCACTTTGCTGAGTAGTATTATTATATCACGGCGGCCTTGCTTCTTCAGGTTCCGCCTAAAGATCTTTTCCATTATATCGACCAGCAGAAGGGGAATTTTCACTTGATTAACAGGCTGAAGGCCTGTCCTGGCTAATTATAAAAAAAACGGCCCCCTGAAGGGACACGCTTTAGATTAATATCTTTTCGCCCGTTTTTCCGCTTTGGCATCCGCCACAACGAAGCAGGCGTGAATGGATGCCGGCACCCAGAAAAGCAGGAGCAGCAGGAAATTGATAAATGCCTGAAACGGACGACCTACGAGCAGCACCGCTACCGGCGGCAAAAGTATTGCAAGTAAATACATCATTAGTTATCACCCTTATCTTGAATTGTCTATAAGAGTGTATTCCCAAAAGCGCACCAGCTTAATCTTATTTTACAGCCAGGCATCAATGGAACGTTCATAGTCGAGCACTTCCTCCGGTTCAAAAAACAAACCAATCTCCCGATCTGCGCTCTCGAGGGAATCTGAGCCGTGGATAACGTTTTTCTCCTTCACATGGCCATAATCGCCGCGGATCGTTCCTGCCGGCGCTTCTTTTGGATCAGTTTTTCCGATCAGCAGCCGGGAAATATGTATGGCGTCCTGGCCTTCGAGCACTAAGGCAAACACGGGGCCCGACGTAATAAAACCGACCAGATCATTGAAAAAAGGTTTTTCTTTATGTTCTTCGTAATGCTTTTGGGCCAATTCAGGTGAAATGTGCATAAATTTACCGGCAGCGATTTTCAGTCCTTTTTCTTCAAAACGCTGAACAATTCTGCCAACCAGTCCACGCTGGACTCCATCCGGCTTCACCATTACAAACGTGCGTTCACTCGTCATATTTCTTCCCCCATCCATTACTATTTACCAAAATTAGTATAGCAAAAGTTGAAAGCGTTAGCAATTACCGCCTAGACGGGAAGAATCAATATTTTCTGCCGCCAATATAGGCAGCAATGTCCTTTAAAGAGTCCTTTGCCTCTATGTCCGGCAAAGTAGCAATAGCTTCATAGGCTTTCTCGAGATACCGTTCACTCATTGTTTTTGCATATTCGATGCCACCGGAATTGCTGATTTCCGAAAGAATGCGGGTGACCTGCTTTTCTTCCACGGCTTCTTCCTGAATGGCTGCATTAATGTTTTCCTGCAGCTGCGGGTTCTGATGCATAGCATACAGCGCGGGCAACGTTACATTTCCCTGTCTCAGGTCGCCACCGGCAGGCTTTCCAAGCTCTTTTTCGCTTCCGGTAAAGTCGAGAATATCATCGATAATCTGATAGGACATACCAAGATGATAGCCGTACCGGTAAAGCTGGCGCTGCGTCTTTTTTGACGCTCCGGCGCTTGCAGCGCCGAGTTCACAGCCGGCCGCAATCAAAACTGCGGTTTTCCTCCGGATTCTGCGCAGGTACGTCCGCAGCGGCTGCTCCCAGTTGTACTGGTCCCGGATCTGCTCGATCTCGCCGACGCATATTTCGATCAGCGTCTTTGAGATAATCCGGTTGATAACAGGCTCCCGGTAGTAGGCTGCACGCTCAACAGCACTTCCGAAGATATAATCACCGGTATACATCGCTACTTTGTTATCCCATGCCGCCTTGACTGTAGACTCACCCCGGCGAAGCTCGGCATCATCTATCACATCGTCATGGACGAGGGAGGCCATGTGTATCAGTTCAAGCGAAGCAGCAGCATGTTTGATATGCTCAATATCATAATTTCCAAATTTCGCACTTAGCAGCACTAAAACCGGCCGGATACGTTTACCTCCAGCTTTTAATAAGTGATTTGACGCTTCAGTCAGGACGGCGTGTTTCGAATCCACCGCTTCTTCAAGCGTTTTTTCGATCACTTTAATATCCGGTTTTAAATCTCTGTACAGATCCATCAGCTTCATCTTATTCACCTTCAAAATAAATAATGCACCTCGTCTCCCGGCTGCAAAATATCTAAACTTTCAACTGCTTCATTTAAATATCCATACTTATAAGCGAGATGGTAATAATAAAGCAGGCCTTCCTGCTCCCTGGCCCCAAGCGTAAAATGAAGCCCCCGGAAGTACTCCTGCCAATACGCACTGCTGCCTCCGAGCCGATGACTGTAATCACTGGCCATTCCGGCAAAATCGTCCTGCTGTGCTGTGCGGCGGCTTTGTAAAAAATCCTGATAGAGGTTGGCCCACATGCTTCCGGCCTGATGGAACGACTCGTTTTGAACGGCAAATACAGCGTAAACCATCGGCAGACCGGTATGAGCATTCCATAACTCACCGAGATCGTAACGGAACCAGTCACTTTCCTCCCAGGAAGCCTTGATGGCATCATCGCCAATTAACAGGTAAGCGTCGTTCTCCTCTTTCATTTTCACCGGGTCCGGTGCCTGCGTTTGATAATCCGCCTCTGTCACCTGATAGAATTCCTGCAGAATAATTTTCAGCAGATGAACGCTTGTCGCACTTGTCGATGTCAAAGCAATCCGCTTTCCCGTAAGTTCATCAAGAGGATAACGGGAGTAGAACAAAATGGATCGTACTTTGCCGGCAGAAGCTACACAAAGAGAAGGCAGAAGCGAAAGAGCACGCGTACTGGAGCCAAAAGCAAACGAGGATACAGCACTTCCGCTCAGCTTTTGTTCTTCGAGCTTTCGGTTCAGTGAAGCGGGTACGTCCTGTTCGAACCGTACCCCCTGCTGCTCGAGCTTTTGCCGGTCAAGATAATAAAAAAACGGTTTTGCATTCGTATAAGCGATTTCTCCCATTGTTATGGACATAACCATCTCTCCAAATCGTATACATCTTCCTTACGCAGTTGTACGTATTTTTACATTAAAATATCTCCAAGGGTAAATACTAATATCACCATACTGATAATCCCATTCATCGGAAAAAAGGCGACCCCGACCTTTGAAAGATCGTAGGGCTTCACCAGCGAATGCTCGTAGATCATGATTGCAGCGGCTGCGGCAACTCCCACAAGATAAAACCAGCTGAGCGGCGAAAGCAGGTACAGTGCCAGAAGGGAAATCAGACTGACGAGATGAAAACCCCGGGAGATGTAAAGAGCTTTTGCAATTCCGAAGCGGGCAGGGATGGAATTCAGCCCGACGCGCTTATCATACTCTGCATCCTGAGTCGCATAAATAATATCAAATCCGCCAATCCACATCGCCACCGCCGTAAAAAGCAAAAATGCCTCCGGCTGAAGCGTACCGGTCACTCCTACCCATCCACCGAGCGGAGCGATGCCAATGGTTACTCCTAAAAACACGTGGCAGAGCCAGGTGAAGCGCTTCGTGTAGGAATACAGCGTCATAAAGAATACTGGAATTGGCAGAAGGTAAACTGCCAGCATATTTAACTGAAACGCAGCGACAAATAAAATAAAAAAAGATCCAAGCACAAACAAAATGGCTTGACCTCGTGAAACCTCTCCTGCAGGAATGGCTCGTGTTTCCGTTCGCGGATTGCGGGCATCTATTTCTGCATCGATCAGGCGGTTCAATGTCATTGCAGCGCTGCGGGCACCAAACATTGCCAGTGTAATCCAGATCCAGTCAGCAATGGAGGGCCAGGAGCCGTTGATCATCAGGCCGCCGAGCGCCGCTCCCAAAAAAGCAAATGGGAGGGCAAATACGGTATGCTCAAATTTTATCATTTCTAAAATAGTTTTAATTTTACTCATTGGTTCAACTTCCTTATCACTGTCATCTTATCATTTCTTACGGGCAATATGGGCGCAGACTGTACCGGCAGAAAAAGGAGAAATCTGCACCTGGCTGAATCCTGCTTCCATGAACATTACCCCAAGCGTTTCCTTCGACGGAAAGGCCATCGTCGACTCCTGGAGCCAGCGGTATTCGTCGTACCGGTTAATCAATACTTTTCCTATCACCGGCATGACCGATTGAAAATAAAAGGAATAAAATTTTTCTACGACGCTGTTTTCCGGCCAGGACGTTTCCAGGCATACAGCGGTACCGCCAGGCTTCAGCACCCGCTGCATTTCCTTAAGCACCCGCAGATAATCGGATACGTTCCGGAGGCCGAAGCCTATTGTTACGTAATCAAACGAGTTATCCGGAAACGGGAGGCTGTTTACATTGCCATGTATTAAGTCGATGTTTCCGAGCTGTTCCCGGTGCACTTTTTCCCGGCCGACTTCAAGCATTTTTTCACTGAAGTCGATGCCGGTGGCACTGCCGCTTTTTCCTGTTGCTTTACCAAGCTGAATCGTCCAGTCTGCCGTACCGCAGCATAAATCGAGCGCTTTTGAGCCGCGGCGGACGTTCATCTGATTCATGGTTTTTTTACGCCAGCGTTTATGCAGCCGGAAGCTGATTACGCTGTTCATATGATCGTAGTTGCCTGAAATAGACTGGAATACCTGATACACTTTATTTTCTTTTTGGGTAGCCATCATTGAAACCCCTTTTTACTCAATACCTACAGCTATCCATTCATCCATTAACGATTGCAGCGTATCAGAGAGCTGTTCGTCTTTTTCAACCTGCTGATGAAAAAAGCTGTGTTCTTGATCGATTAATTGTTTTAATATTTGCTGTGCGCTCTGCGATTGGCCACCCCAGTACTGCACCTGGGCGGCACAGGCTGAAAATTCTTCGGTACGGCCAAACCATTCCCATTCATGAAGCAGCCTTTTCAAGGCAAAAATAGACGAGGAAGCCACTGCGAGATGCGGGCGTCCGTAAAAATGGATGACCGCTTCCACAATGCCCGCTTCACTCGTTCTAAGTGTTTGAAGCATATCGGTATGGTCACGGCACTCGCCAAAATGCAGCTTCATTTTCGCTTCATTCATTCTTCGGATTGCTGATGTAAAAACAAGAAGGATTTCCTGATGAAAGGCAGTACTGAGCAGACGGTAGTAAAGACTGCTCATCAAGTCCCCGTTCAGAATCGTCAGCTGCCTTATTTTTTTGTCATCGCCGTCGTTATGCAGCTGAATCTGTTCATGAGCCTTAAACGCCGATTGAACGAGCAGTACAGCTGCAATCTGTTCCACCATCCGTTCCCGGGGCACTTTGGCTTCTCTTAACGCCTCAAGCAGAAGGTGGATCGTCTCTTCGTGCGCTTCCGGCAGCCCGATTTTCTCCTCAATATACGAGTGCTGGGTCAGGCGCTGAAACTCTTTTTTTATTTCCTCTGCACATGGTGTCCAGTAGTTGTTCATGCCGCTTCCCCCAACCCCTTAAATGCTGGTGATTTCATTTCTTGCGTTCTACGCTCTCCAATTATAGCACAGCCTCTTTGTTTCCAAGAAAGATTACGTTAATCTTCCCCGCTGCCTGCCTTCATTTCGCCGTAGCTCGTTTGTATAACCGCATTGCCGCGCACCTTGATCGCAGACGTATGTTCGGTGAACTGGGCGATGAGCACTTCTCCGCCGTCTAATTTCTCCAAGTGATGAAAACGGGTGTCCTTGCCGCGGGTCAAGCCCATGACGTTGACACCGTCTTCCTCTGCACGGATGACGATAAAATCATCTCCATTCTGCATATAAGACCCTCCCTGTTTTCGTTTTGTTCCCATGGTAAAGCGCCCGCTCTCTGCAGGCGCCTCGTTTTTATCTGCTGGGGATCAGTGTTTGATAAGCGACAGAACCTCGCTCCTTGCCGCCTGATCTCCTTCAAATGTTCCTCTCACTGCGGAGGTTACCGTCATAGATCCGGGTTTCTTCACGCCTCGCATGGTCATACACATATGTTCTGCTTCAAGCACGACCATCACTCCGTGAGGTTCAAGCGTCGAAACAATTTCGTTTGCGATAGTATAGGTGATACGTTCCTGAAGCTGCGGACGCTTGGCAATCGTTTCTACGGTCCGGGCCAGCTTGCTGAGACCTGTCACCATTCCGCCTTTCGGGATGTAGGCTACGTGAGCCTTACCGAAAAAAGGAACTAAGTGATGCTCGCACATCGAAAAAAACGGTATGTCTTTTACCAGCACCAGTTCCTCGTGATCTTCCCCAAATACGGTTTTTAAATGCTCGTCTGCTGATTCGTGCAGCCCGGCAAAAACCTCCTGATATAAACGGGCTACTCTGTCCGGAGTGTCAAGCAGGCCTTCACGGCCGGCATCTTCACCAACTCCTTCAAGAATCAGCCTGACACCTTCTTTTATTTTTTCGTGATCGAAATTAGCCACCGTAAGTCCTCCAATCAACTTCTGCTGCCTTCAGCCGCTGCTGTTTATCTTGAAAAATTTTAGCACAAGCCCCTTTAGAAAGCAAAAGGGGCGCCTTTAAACGTAACCGGCGCATTAATTATGATCATCAAGCAGCATGATGGAGTGCTCTTTCTCATTTTTCTTCCCACGCTCCATCAGGGATTTCGCCATTTTTTCCGGCGGAACGTGTTCAAACAGTACTTTGTACAGCCCTTCTGTAATTGGCATCTCCACTCCAAGCGAACGGGACCAGTGATATACAGCTTCAGTAGTGCGCACGCCTTCAACAACCATCCCCATCTGCTCCAGAACGTCTTCGAGGCTTTTACCTGAGCCGATTTGATTTCCAGCCCGCCAGTTCCGGCTGTGTTCACTTGTACATGTAACGATCAAATCCCCAAGACCCGAAAGGCCGGTAAAAGTAAGCGGAGATGCACCCAGATGCGTGCCGAGCCGGGTGATTTCCGCCAGCCCTCTTGTCATTAAGGCAGCTTTTGCGTTATCACCGTATCCAAGTCCTGAGGTAAGACCAATACCGAGGGCAATAATGTTTTTCAGGGCCCCACCAAGCTCGACACCGAGAAAATCATCGTTGGTGTATACACGGAAAGCCTGGTTCATAAACAACTCCTGGACACGGGTCTGTACGTTTTCAGATGTGCCGGACACTGCGACAGTGGTCGGCTGCTGCTCTGCCACTTCTTCTGCGTGGCTTGGTCCTGAAAGCATTGCCATTCCCTGAAAAGAAAGACCCGACCACTCTTCTTCGAGAATTTGCGATACCCTTAAAAACGATTCAGGCTCAATACCTTTAGCCGCGTGCACGACAATAGTGTCCTGCTGAAGATACGGCATTAAATCCCGGGCGATTTTTCTGACGGCTCCGCTTGGGACTGCAAGAACAATAAAGGAAGCCTCTGCTGCTGCTTCCTTTATGTCCGTTGTAGCCACTATATTTTCCGGCAGTACGATCCCTTTTAAATAGCCTTCATTTCTGTGTGTGGTGTTAATTTCTTCAGCCAGCGCTTCTCTGCGGCACCAAAGACGCACCTCATGCTGATTTTGTCCTAACACAGAAGCCAGGGCTGTTCCCCAGCTCCCTGCTCCGATAACAGTTGCCTGTTTCTTCATGCTTTTAACTCCTTTTATCCTTCACTGCTCTTTTTATACAATGAGCTTTCATTGCCACGCAGCAGGCGGACGATATTTGTACGGTGCTTCCATATCGAAAGAAGGCCGAGAAAAACGGTTAAATACAAATAGGTCTCCGGATGTCCGTTGGTCGACTGGGTATAGAAAACCGCAACCGGGGTTAAAACAGCAAACAATAGAGAACCAAGAGACACGTAACCGGTAACTGCAATAGCTGCAATCGCTATAATTCCGACATAAATTGCCGGAAAAAAGACAAGTACGCTGATAACCCCGATGGCCGTGGCCACGCCTTTGCCGCCGCGGAAGCCGAAATAGACCGGCCAGTTATGCCCAAGCACAGCGGCAAGACCGCCAAGAGCAGGGGCCAGGCCGTCCACCTGGCTTAACGACAAAAACCCTGGCAGCAGGCCCGAGGCTGCCCACTGAAAAAAGAAGCCGATCCAGACCGCCATCATCCCCTTCAGCACGTCCAAAAGCAGCACTACCACTGCCCATTTCGTGCCCAGGACCCGGCGGGTGTTGGTAGCACCGGCATTGCCGCTTCCAACAGAACGGACGTCCACCTTTTTTATACGCTGTACAAATAGATAACTAAAACTAACTGAGCCGATTAGATAGCCAATCACAACTGCAAGAATTACTCCCATTGCACTCTCCCCTTACCAAACCATTTCCGTCTGCTATTCGTTTTTCTTTCTGGCCACGATTCGAAGCGGTGTGCCTTCAAACGAGAAAGCTTCGCGGCATTTGTTTTCCAAATACCTGCGATATGAAAAGTGCAGAAGCTCCGGATCATTTACAAACAACACAATAACCGGAGGGCCCGAGGCGACCTGTGTTGCAAAATTAATACGCAGGCGTTTGTTACTATGGGTGGGCGTCGGGTTCATAATTACCGCATCCATAATAACTTCATTTAACACGTTGGTAGGTACCCGTACGTGATGATTTTCAGCCACCTGACGTACTACCGGAAGCAGATTCTGTATTCTCCGCTTCGTTTTGGCAGACAGGAAAACGATCGGTGCGTAGTCCAGGAACTGGAACTCCTCCCGGATTTCTTCGGTGAACCGGTGCATCGTTTTGTCGTCTTTTTCCACTACATCCCATTTGTTAACTACAATAACGATAGCCCGGCCGGAGTCGTGCGCGTAGCCTGCTACTTTTTTGTCCTGCTCCCGGATGCCCGCTTCACCGTCGAGAACGACAACAGCCACATCGGCCCGTTCCATGGCACGCATCGCACGGAGAACACTGTATTTTTCTGCTTTTTCATACACTTTTCCCCGCCGGCGCATACCCGCCGTATCAATGATGCTGTATTTCTGTTCGTCTTTTTCGAACTCCGTGTCCACCGCATCCCTCGTCGTACCGGGAATTTCGCTCACAATGACGCGTTCTTCTCCTAGTACTGCGTTCACGAGAGAGGATTTCCCCACGTTCGGCTGGCCGATGACTGCCATATGAATCGTGTCATCATCCTTTTCTTCTTCATCCTCCACGGGAAACCGTTCGAGTACTTCATCAAGCAGATCACCAAGGCCGAGTCCGTGCGAGCCGGAAATTGGAAATACTTCTCCGAGTCCAAGGGAGTAGAACTCATACATCTGCTCCCGCATTTCATAGTTGTCTATTTTATTAACGGCCGTGATGACCGGTTTTTTGGACCGAAGCAGAATATCTGCGACTTCTTCATCTGAAGCCGTAATGCCGTCGCGCCCGTTCACGATAAAAATAATGACGTCTGCCTCATCGATAGCAAGCTTAGCCTGCTCCCGAATTTGAGTGAGCAGCGGTTCATCGTTTAGTTCGATGCCTCCGGTGTCAATCACGTGAAAGAAGCGATGCAGCCATTCACCTTCCCCGTAAAGCCTGTCTCTTGTAATACCCGGCTCGTCTTCGACGATAGCCATTCGTTCTCCGATAATACGGTTAAATATTGTTGATTTGCCGACATTTGGCCTGCCGACAATGGCGACTGTAGGTTTTACCATCATTTTGATTCCTTTCTGTCTCTAAATCTATCTTCATTATCATAACATGAAACAGATCCGTTCCTCTCCCCCAAATTTGTATCCGGCGGGTAAAGCAAGGAAAAAACCAGGCACGTAAAATGCGCCTGGTTGCTTTTACTTAATTTATATCGAACGCCGGCTGTATAAAGAAGTGTCAATGCCGCGCTCTTTCAGCCAGTGGGCCGTTTCTCCGCGCAGAACAATGGGAGCCTTCTGAAGTTCATTAATGTTTTGTGCCCCAACCGCTGTCATTACTGTTTTCAATTCCTCCTGTATCTGCCGGAGAAAAGAAGCAGCGCCCTCTGCTCCGCTGTCCTTCGCTTCCCGCAGGACGGCGCCAGCCATTCCGCCGGCACTGCCTCCAAGTGCAATAATCCTTGCGACGTCCAGGCCGTGCCTTACACCTCCTGAGCCAATAACACTGCCAGGATGCCAGGCGTGTACGGTTTCGGCGATGGCAGCCGCTGTCGGGATACCCCATTGATCGAAAAAAGCAAATGGACGATCCCGTCTTTTGTTTTCAATTATGGAAAAATTCGTCCCTCCACTGCCGCCCGCGTCAATAATGGCTACTCCGGAGCTGCGCAGCTTGGCTGCCGTTTCAAAAGAAATGCCAAAACCTACTTCTTTTACAATTACCGGAACAGAAAGCTCATTAGCGATACGCCCAATCCGGTCCAGGGCTCCCTGAAAATCCCTGTCCCCTTCAGGCATAACAAGCTCCTGAATGACATTCAAATGAATCTGAAGAGCATCAGCCTGAATCATTTCAACCGCCTGGGCAGCCTGCTCCACGCTTACTTCACTTCCTGTATTGGCAAAAATAATACCGTCAGGATTTTTTTTCCGTACGATTTTGTATGTATAGGATTCCTGCTCATTTTTGATGGCCGATGTTTGAGATCCGACTGCCATAGCAACACCAGTTGCTGCTGCAGCTTCTGCCAGTGACGCGTTAACAGCGGCTGTTTCTTCGCCGCCTCCACCCGTCATTGCATTAATAAGAATCGGCGAACTTAACGAAAGTCCGCCGATTTCTACTGATGCATCTGTATAAAGAGAAGCTGAGTCAGGCAGACTTTGATGGACAAATTGAATGTCATCTAAACTGCTTTCGGCTGAAAAACCTGTGGATAAAGCATATTCAATGTGATCTTGTTTCCGCCTAGCCCGCGACACAAGCAAATCTCCTTACTTTTTATATTTTTTCAACTGATCGCCGACCATATCTCCAAGGGAGAAGCCTGCGTGATCTTCTTCCGGTGCTTCGTATTCGCTTTGAACCTTCGAATCACTGGTTTCAGGATTTTCAAGTTCTCTGATGCTTAAGGAAATACGATGCTCGGCAGGGTTAATATCAAGTACTTTTGCTGTAACTGCCTGCCCTTCTTCAAGCACCTCTCCCGGCGTTCCGATATGACGGTTCGCGATTTGGGAAATGTGGACAAGACCTTCCACTCCGGGAGCCACTTCAACAAATGCGCCGAAGCTGACCAGTCGTTTCACCTGACCATCAATAACATCCCCGGCTTCGATTTGTCCTTCAATAGTCGTCCATGGTCCAGGAAGCGTATCTTTAATCGACAGAGAAACTCTTTCGCTGTCCGGATCCACAGCTAAGATTTTTACTTCGATCTCATCGCCTTCATTGACGATTTCTCCTGGTGATTCTACACGGTGATGAGCCATCTGCGAAATGTGGACAAGACCGTCGACACCGCCGACATCCACAAATGCGCCAAAGTTAGTCAGGCGCTGCACTGTTCCTTTCACCGTATCTCCTACATTCAAGTTTTCAAGCACTTCTTTCTTTTTCACTTCGGCCTCCTCGTCCAGAACGGCACGCTGAGATAAAATCAGCTTGTTTTCTTCCGGATCTATTTCTGCAATTTTTAGTCTTAATGTTTTTCCCTGATAATCTGAAAAATCTTCCACATAATATCTTTCCACGAGCGAAGCCGGGATAAAGCCACGCACGCCTAGATCGACCACAAGCCCGCCTTTGACAATTTCAGCCACCTGGGCTTCAATAACATCGCCGGATTCATACTTTTCCTGAAGCTCGCCCCAGGATTTATCAGCAAGTGCTGCCCGGCGGGAGAGAACCAGCTCATCATCTTCCATTTTTGTTACTTTGAATTCGAGCTGATCTCCTTCCTTGAGCACATCGTCTACTTTTTCTACGTGCAGGCTTGATAGTTCGCTGATCGGAATTACCGCATCTACTTTATAACCGGCATCCGCGTACGCCTGTTTTTCCTCTACCTTTGTTACTGTGGCAGTAATGATATCTCCCACGTTAAACTCTTTCATACCTTCAAGTTCGTTGTTCATTTCATCTGCCATTGACCATTGCCTCCTTCAGTGTCCTTAAATCCTGTCTATGGGGTTTTTGGGGATTTTAAAGTATTAACCGGACTGCAGCTGGCTGGTGCCTGTCTTTGCCTGGTGATGAACGGCTTTAATTTCTTCCATGATTACTTCGGTCGCTTCTTCAGCTTTTGCTTTATTCGTCCGAAGGTCCTGCATGGGCACCGGCCGGCCTATCACTACATTCACACGCCTGAACAGCCCGTAACGGCCGCTGATAGCAACCGGAACCACTGCTGCGTCTGAACGGAGAGCAAAAAAACCGGCGCCGGTTAATCCTTTTCCTATTTCCCCGCTTTTACTCCTAGTACCCTCAGGAAAAAGACATAAAACCTGTCCCTCGTTTAAAAATTGAATTCCCTGTTTTAATGACTTTCGGTCTACCACGCCTCTGCGGACGGGAAAAGCTCCGACAAAATACATAATAAAACCCAGAATTTTTTTATTAAACAATTCGCTTTTAGCCATAAAGTGCACTTTTCTGCGAATATGAGTGGCAAGCAGCGGCGGATCAAAGTTGCTGATATGATTCGAACAGATCAGAACCGGCCCTTCCTTCGGCACGTTCTCTCTTCCGGTCACCCGGACACGCATAAAAATAGCCGCAAGAAAGTAAGCAGAATACTTTACGATATTATACATCATGAGACTGATTCACCTTCTCTTCTGCGAGCGCTGTGATCCTGGTGATAACTTCCGGGATGGTAAGAGCAGTCGTATCAATCTCCACAGCATCCTCTGCTTTTTTTAGCGGTGAATGCTCCCTGGCTTTATCGAACTCGTCCCGGTGAATGATCGCTTCATAAATTTCATCGTAATCCGCCGGGGTGCCACGCTCCTGCACCTCCTTGTACCTTCGAAGTGCACGCTCTTCTGCTGAAGCAACCAGGAATATTTTTAATTCCGCATCCGGAAGAATGGTAGTGCCGATATCCCGGCCATCGAGCACCGCCCCTTTTTCTGCCGCAAGCCGGCGCTGCTTCAGAGCCATTTCCTCACGTACACCAAGGTGGGCTGCGGTCAGAGATACAACACTGTCCACCTCGCTTGTACGGATAGCTTCAGACACGTCTTCCCCGTCGAGGTATACTTCGCTCACCTTCGGGTTACCGACAAGACGGATGCTGGCGGCCTTTAACAGTTCCGTCATTTTTCCCCCGTCGTCCAGGGGCGTGCCTGTGCGCAGCGCCTTTAACGACAGCGCCCGGTACATTGCTCCTGTATCGATGTATGTATAATCAAGCTGCACGGCACATCCTTTCGATACAGTGCTTTTTCCAGCACCGGCCGGTCCGTCAATCGCAATATTGATTTTCCTCATCCTCCTGCACCCCGCCCATTAGATTGTTGAACATGTAGCATCTGCTCATCATTTTCAAAACTAACATATTTCGTCCCGTTTGCATATATGGCACCTGCCGATCTTTTCATTTCCCGGTACTTTACAAAAAGAAAAAGACCGCTTCAGCGGTCTAACATACTAGCTTCCGATTCGTTTTTCATGTTTCGCTTGGGAGCGTTGCCGTTCAAAGCAGTACCGGATTACTGCCTGCCGCTCTTTTTCGGCCAGCTCCAAAAACTCCATGCTTGCCCGCTTCGGCCGGCGCTCTTCTTTTTCCAGTACTCTTCTAACCGCAGCAGTGCAATGCAGGTAATGCATCGCCCCGTCCTCCATTGGGAAAGCGAGCGTGATCTGCACCTGTTCATCTTCAAGCAGCTTTGCTTTTGGCGGCACGACGATCATGCATCCACCGCCGCTCACATTTACCGTCACCGTGGTGAACGGGCGGTAATGGCCGTGCACAGCTGTATTGACGCTTGTTTCCACGCGCACATAGTTTCTGCGCTGCATTCGCTGCCATTCCTTTTTCACAGGCCGTTCAATGATCAGGGCTGGTATGTGCCCTTTTTGACGGGAAAGCACTTTAGAACGAAACGAATAAACAGCACTGTCCTCCCCGACAAACCATACATGGACTGCTCTGCCTGCCTGAAAGGAAATAATTTTACCAGTCTCTTTTTCTGCAGGCATAGCAATCGTGAACGTATGTTCATCTGCATCAAGCAGCTGGGATTTATATTGGGTATCGTTGTCATGTGGCTCTTTCGTTTTTATGTTTTCATGCAGGTGCCAAACGCTTCCAATCTCGTACAATAGCTAAAACCCCTTTTACTATATATATCGGATAAAAAGAAAAAGTGTTAAATTTCTGCTGCACCGGCACCAGCCTGCTCCCGCACATATTTTGTCAGCTCGGCTGTGATTTCATAGCGCAGAAACGGCGTAATTAAATAAACGCCGTTAAAATAGCGGAGCGTTTCATCAATCAGTTCTTTTGCGATAGCGATACCTTCCCGCTGGGCTGCTTCAGCATCCTCCCCGCAGGCCGCCATCCGTTTTCGCGTGTCCTCCGTCAATTGAATGCCTGGCACCTCGTTATGAAGAAACTCTGCATTTCCGGCGCTCACAAGAGGCATGATGCCGATAAACACGGGCGCCCCTAGTCCCCTGACCGCTTCATGAATTGTCTCAATCCGTTCAATATCATACACCGGCTGGCTCATAAAATAATGCGCCCCGGCATTCACTTTCTTTTCCAGCCTTTTCACAGCTTTATCGATATGAAGCACATTCGGGTTAAACGCTCCCCCTATGGAGAAATTCGTCTTTTCTCCAAGGGACTTCCCGGAAAACAGCCGACCTTCGTTCATTTCCCGTATCAGGGAAATAAGGGATACGGAGTTCGCGTCATATACAGACTTCGCTCCTGGAAAATCCCCAACCTTCGAAGGATCGCCGGTAATCGCCAACAGATCCCGCACGCCTATTGTATGAAGCCCCAGCAGGTGGGACTGCAGGCCGATCAGGTTCCGGTCCCGGCAGGCGATATGCAGAAGCGGTCTGGCAGAGGTCTGTTGCTTGAGCATCGCTCCCATTGCGAGATTGTCAATCCTGGGGGATGCCAGGGAATTATCGGCAAGCGTAACTGCATCCGCTCCTGCGTCATGGAGCGCCTGGGAGCCGCGTATAAATTTTCCTGTTTTCAGTTTTTTCGGTGGGTCAAGCTCCACGATGACCGTTTTTTCAGTTTTTACTTTTTCATGGAGAGGCACAAACGGTTCCTTATCGGCTGTCGCCTCAGCCGCCGGGGCCTCCACCTTTACCGGGCGCTTCGTCTTCTGCGGAACGTCGTGTTTAACGGCTTCCGCTATCATGCGGACATGCTCAGGCGTCGTGCCGCAGCAGCCGCCTATCAGACGGATGCCCTGTTCTTTAAAACGGAAAGCCTGCTTATAAAAGTACTCAGGGTTGGACTGGTACACGTAACGACCGTCATACCAGTTTGGAAGACTGGCGTTGGGATAAGCGGAATAATAGGCCCGTCCGGTTAATTCCGCCTGCTCAAGCGATTTCAATATATGATACGGACCCATCCGGCAGTTGAGTCCCACCACTGAAGCGCCGGCATCCTCGAGCCGGCTGAAGGCTTCACTGATCTGCACTCCCCCGTGCATGACGCCGACATCCCCAAGCGCCACCTGGGCAATTACAGGAATCTCTTCATCTTTACTGCGGATGTAACGGACAATCTGCAGAAGCTCGGGGAGATCGTAAAACGTTTCGAGCAGCAGACCATCCACCGGTTCAGCCAAAAAGACATTCACCTGTTCCTGCAGCGCCTGACTCAGAAACTCATCTGAATGTTCGCTCACCTGAACGCCTTTTATCCCTCCGACTGTAGCAAATACATACGCCGATCCGCCGGAAGCATTCCTCGCCAGCCGCACGCCGGCCCGGTTAATATCCTGTACTTTATCTTCAAGGCCGTAGCCTTCAAGCTTCACCCGGTTCGCTGCGTAGGTGTTTGTCTGCAGAATATCCGCCCCGGCTTCTGCATATTCCCGGTGAGCATGCTCCACCGCCTCAGGGTCCGTCAAATTCATAGCTTCGAACGAGCCCTTATAGCCCTTCTGGTAAAGATATGTGCCCATGGCCCCATCGCCGATCAAAATCGAGGAATCGAGTTTTTCGAGTACGTTCATAGCTTTGCCCCTCTCCTGCCTATGAGTTACAGCGCTCTGAGCGCCTGTTCGAGATCTTCAATTAAATCGTCCTTATTCTCTATGCCGATACTGAAGCGGAGCAGGCGGTTATCCACACCGTTATGGACCCGTACTGCTTCCGGCATATCTGCATGCGTCTGCGTGGCGGGGTACGTAATAAAGCTTTCGACTCCGCCCAGACTTTCTGCGAATGTGATAATTTTAATGTTTCGTAAAAATGAATCCACCCACTCTTCGTTTTCAAGACGGAAGGAAAGCATGCCTCCCCGCCCCGAATAAAGTACGTCTGTTATCTTTTCGTGACCGCTGAGATACTCTGCGATTGCTTTGCCGTTTTCTGTATGCTGCTTCATGCGGAGATTCAAGGTTTTCATCCCGCGCATGAGCAGCCAGGAATCAAACGGGCTTAAAATTGTTCCCATACCGTTTTGAAGTGCCCCAATTTTTTCAGAAAGCTCGTCTACGTTGGATACAATCAGTCCGGCAATCAAATCATTGTGGCCGCCTAAATATTTCGAAGCCGAGTGAACCACAATGTCAGCACCTTCCTCTATTGGACGCTGAAGCACCGGGGTATAAAACGTATTGTCCACGATAAGCCAGGCACCGTGCTTTTTCGCAAGCAGCGAAAGCTCCTTCAGATCCGCTTCGTGCATCAGCGGGTTCGTCGGCGTCTCAATAAACAGCGCCTTTGTTTTATCTGTTATCAGCTGCTCAAATGCTTCGAGATCCCTAGGGTCACCGTATGTAACCGTGACGCCCCAGTGCCGCCACCCTTCTTCGAACAGACGGTACGTCCCGCCGTAAATGTCGCTTGTTGCAATCACTTCATCACCGGTTTCAAATATCGCAAACAGCGTCTGGATCGCAGCCATCCCCGAGCTGAGGGCAAACCCGTGTTTACCTCCTTCAAGCGCGGCGATACCGTTTTCAAGCAGGTCTCTCGTCGGGTTGGCTGTCCGGGAATAATCGTACCCTGTGGATTCTCCAATGCCCGTATGCTTATACGCTGTGGAAAAATAAACAGGAGGATTGATCGCTCCGGTCCGCGGGTCGGAATTATTACCCAGTTGTGCCAGGATGGTTTCTATCTGCAGTTGCTTTGACATGTCACAGCCCTCATTTCTTTAAAATTAATGCATTAAATGTACGAAAAGGCCTTCTTCCTTAGACAGAAGAAGACCTTGGCATGCAATACTTCCTCTCATCTCGCAAGCACAGAGCTTGCAGGAGTTAGCACCTGACCGCATCACCTGCGGCTGGTTGCTGAGACTTCCAAGGGCCGATCCCTCCATCTCTCTTGATAAGAAACGTTATATGATTACTTTCCAAAGTACATGAAACGAATCGATATTGCAAGTAACCTTTTTATTCCGGTGCAATATCAACATGCAGCTGGTTTTCATTGCCGCAGACGCAGCGGCGAAAACCCGTTTTCATCTCCCCGGCCTTGTTCTTTCTGCCGCGGAGAATGTACTTTTCCCCGCATTTTGGACAGCGGATAACAACGCGGTAACGGCGGTCTTCTGACATAGTAGCTTCGTCCTTTCGAGTTGTTATTTCGCATTGGCTTTATTTGCTTTCGACAACGCAAACCACCACAAAAATAGCATGAACGGAATAAGATAATACAGAATGTTGCCTAAAGAAGCACTTAATATATAGTCGTACAGCCCGTGGAAGATAAGCGGAATCGCAAGAGCAAGAAAAAAAGAGAAGATGCGCCTGCCGTAACGGGAGGCGCGCTTCGCTGATACCGCATAGTAACCCATAATCACACCCAGGAGCGCGTGCACCGTTACCGGCAGCAGGGCCCTCGTGACAGCCGTTTCAATGCCGTTTGCAATTAAGTACAGGATATTTTCAAGCGAAGCGAAGCCAAGCGACAGGGACAGCCCGTAAATAACGCCGTCGTAAGTATTTTTAATCGGGGCAAATCGAAGCACAAACGTATACAGGAGGAAAAACTTGATGCCTTCCTCAAGCAGGGCAGCCTGGGTATACTGCGCCGCAAAAAGCGGCATGCTTACCCCTTCTGTTTCAAGCGCATGTTCGATCACAAGCACCGGGAATACAATCAGCACCCCTATGACAAACGCACGGATGACCGGCAGCCTCCGTTCCACGTCCGCCCGGCGTTTTAATGTGAAATATATCAGTAAAGCAACAGCCGGTGCCAAAGCCGCCATAATCAGTGCGATCACCTTTCGTTCTCACCCTCTCTTGTTAAACGTATCGTATCATGCTATGTTCAAATTCGTAAAAGAATCAAGCCAGCCACAGCCCGGCCGACGAGGAGGAATTGAAATGAAAAAAATACTAGTTATCCACACAGGCGGCACGATCGCCATGACCCAGACGGAGGAAAGCGGTGTGGAGCCGGGGCTTCACAACCCTTTAAGCCACTGGAGCCGCATCGCCAATCAAATCGCTGAAATTGTTACGAGCGATTTCCTGCACCTCCCGTCTCCCCACATTACTCCGGAGCACATGCTTTCTTTACACGAGCACATGCTTGAAAAGCTTTCCGGGGATACATATGACGGTGTCGTTATTACGCACGGCACCGACACCCTGGAAGAAACTGCCTATGCGCTCGATCTTTTTCATGACAAAGACCTGCCGGTGGTAGTGACAGGCGCCATGCGTTCAAGCAATGAAATCAGCGCTGACGGCCCCCAGAATTTCCTGGCGGCTGTCCGTACTGCCGCAAGCGAGAAAGCGCGGGGTATCGGCGTTCTCGTCGTTTTAAACGAAGAGATCCATTCTGCAAAAAACGTGACAAAAACCCATTCGTCCAACATTGCCACATTTCAGAGTCCTCAATACGGTCCGCTTGGCTTTGTGACGAACAACGAAATATTTATCCATCACTACCCGGCAAGTCGCGAGCATTTTTCGCCGGTCAATATGAATAAGAAGGTTCTCCTTTTAAAAATGGCAGCCGGCATGGATGCTGCTTTGCTTTCCCCGCTGCTCGACCAGCCGCTTGACGGTATTATTGTTGAAGCATTCGGCCAGGGCAACATTCCTCCAACCATCGTGCCGCTCCTTGAGGATTCGATCGCCAAACAGGTGCCCGTGGTCCTCGTCTCCCGCTGCCACAGCGGTGTCGTCCAGGCTACCTACAGCTATGAAGGAGGCGGCTACCAGCTGAAGCAAAAGGGCGTTATCTTTACAAACGGGCTGAACGGCCAGAAGGCGCGCCTGAAGCTGCTCGCTGCCCTCGATGAAAAACGGCCGCTCCAAGCTATCCGCGACTGCTTTGAAAACATTGAGTAGCATACCCTGTACACTAAAAAAGCCACCAGTTTATTAAAACGAAGTGGCTTTTTTTCGTGCTATATTTTCCGCTATTTTTTCTCCATGAAAGCGCCCGTTTTCGATAAATATCTCATTCGCTTCATCCCCTGCGGCTATAACTCCCGCAATATAAACGTTTTCCCGGTTTGTTTCCATCGTTTCCTCATCAAAGGACGGACGGCCCGACTGTTCATCCACAGCAATACCGAGCTGGCGGAAAAAAGCTCTCGACGGATGATAGCCGGTCATGGCGAAAACAAAATCAGCCGGCACGGAATGGGAGGTGCCCCCCTGTTCATAAATGACCTGGTCGGGCTCAATACGCACGACGTCTGATTCAAATTCCATTCGGGCTGCGCCGCGCCGGACCATCGCCTGAAAATCAGGGAGGATCCACGGCTTAATGCTTTTGGAATACTCCTCTCCCCGGTAGAGAACCGTCACCTGAGCGTTCACCTGCTCAAGGGCAAGAGCCGCATCTACAGCTGAGTTTCTTCCGCCGATGATAACGATTTTCTGATTAAAATGAGGATGGGCTTCTTCAAAGTAATGCTTTACATGCGGCAGGGTTTCTCCAGGCACGCCCATATGATTTGGATTATCATAGTAGCCGGTGGCTATAATAACATGAGGAGCTTCCCACTCCCGGGTCCAGCCCTGCAGCGTTTCAGTTTGCACCAGATAACCATCCTCCGTTTCCAGGATCGTCTGCACCTCTTCGTAATTATAAATACGCAGTTTTTCCGCTTCCGCTACTTTGCGGTAATAAACTAAAGCCTCCTGGCGCCGGGGCTTCCGGTCTACAACCGGAAAAGGATGGCCGCCGATTTCAAGTTTATCCGCAGAGCTGAAAAACGTCTGGTGTACAGGGTACTCATAAATGCTGTGGACAATATTTTTCTTTTCGATAATGGCTGCATCAATTCCCCTGCGCTTTAATGCGATCGCTGCCGCCAGACCGCAGGGTCCGCCCCCAATAATAATTACTTGTTCATTCATATTCATACTCCTTTATTCACAGTTGGAATGACTGTTTGTCAGCACAAACAGGTGCGTTTCCGCCGGGGCATTGTGACGCATCGGTATGCTGGTCGTGCCGTAGCCGTTGCTGATAAACAAAGCCTGGTGTTTTTCACTGTACCAGCCTCCCTTTAATTTCGGCCCCCAGCCGAACAGCCGGATTTGACCGCCATGGGTGTGTCCGGTAAGCATATAAGCGGCCCGTTCGGAAAAAGGGCCGTACCGGTAATAAGCTTCCGGATTGTGGGCAATAAGCAGGTCTGCCTCCGGCATAAGTGCCGGATTACGGTAGGATTCGTAAAAGCGTTCCTCTCCGAAGGAAGCGATCGTAAAATTACTTTCCTTTAACTTGTATGCATGTTTTTCAAGAATTTCAATCCCCTCCTGATGGAGAAGCGGCCTCAGCCATCTGCGGCCCACCTGCAGATCGTGGTTCCCCCAGACAAACACGACCGGAGCATGACTGCGGAGCAGGCGGAGATTCTGTCTGACACGTTCAGCCGGTACACCCAGCTCGGTCAGGTCGCCGCCAATGATAACCAGATCAGGCTCCCGTTCAAGCTGCCGGAACAATGCAGGCGACACCCGCCGGCGGTGAATATCGGTGATGAAAAAAATGGAGCAGCCCTCCACCTCCGGCGGCAGATTTTTATATTCAAGCTCATGAGTTCTTACTTTATTCTGCCATGTTTCCTGCAGGACTCTGCCGGCACACAGCACAGAAAAAAGAAGAGGAGCCAGCAGCCATTTTTTCAAGATGGAACCCCTCTTTTCCTTTATAAAATTTGAACGTTTCCGGACAATTTAAAAACGAGTATACGCATACCGTTTATCTCCGCTATACTTATGTAAGGGAAAAATTGACCGGAAAGAAGGTATTTAAACGATGGATCTTATTGTCTTTTTAGCAGGAGCCGCTTTATTTGGAGGAGGCTTTTTTTTGCTTTTATATTTTTTATTCAGAAAAAAACCGCTCACCTGGCCGTTTGTATTAATGATTGCTGGCGTGATTGCCTGTTTTGTCGGCCTTCTTTTATCTTCACCGCTGACAGAAACGTCTGCCGCGTTCATTTCTACTGAAACATACTTATGATGAACGGGGATGCCAGGGCGGTAATGACAATCAATATAAACGCGGCCAACAGCGTATGGGGAAGAGTCAGCATTGGACTCTCTTCTTCTTCCGGTTCCTCCTCTTTTCCGGAGTAGCGTGAACGCCTTAAAGCCTCCTGGTGCTCCTCTTCATCCGAAGTATCCCCACCTGCACCACCACGACGGCGGCTGAGGCGGCTCCGGTCTGCGTCCGGATGCTTTGCATTTTCCTCCGTACCGGCGTTTCGCCTTTCCATACGTGTTTTATTCATGCTTCGCTCTCTCCCTTCCGAAAAACAGCTCCTGCAGTCGTATTTCCCACGGGGCTGTTTCTTTTTCTTTCTCCGCTCCCTGATGCTCACGAAAAGGAAGCCTGTGCCCGCACATATCGCAGCAGGGTTCGGGACGTTTCATTAAAGCTTCCCCAAAAACCTGCAGCAATAAACGTCTACGGCAGGCTTCGTTATTTTCTAACCATTGTATCATAACCTTCAGCTTTTTCTGCTTTTCAAACGATCGCTGCTGCACCTGCTTTTCCAATTCTTCCAGAAGCTCTGCCTTTGATTTCCCCGGATACTTTTCAAGATAGTACGTAAGAAAGCGGGCGGCAGTTTCTGTCCATCCCATTCTGTTTATCAGGTCATCTGTTATTTCTCCCCGGCTGCTTTGGGCTGCCGCACCCAATGCGGAGCCGAGTTCATTCACAGGGGGGAGCTCTGCTTCCATCAGCATCTGCGGAATAATGATGTCTTCCTCCAGGTAGAGCACAGCTGCCCATGCCTGTCTTCCATCCCTTCCAGCTCTTCCGATTTCCTGAATATATGATTCTGCATCTTTTGGAAAATGATAATGAAGAACAAATTCGACGTTAGCTTTATTCAGCCCCATGCCGAAGGAATTTGTGCACACTATGACGTCCAGGTCGCCGTGTAAAAACTGCTGCTGGATCATTAGCCTGGCCTCATTTTCAAGTCCGCCGTGGTAAGCCTCCACCCGGTGGGAGGTTTTTTCCTGGAGCAGCGCTTTAAGCTCATCGCATTTTTTCCGGCTCGATACGTAAACCAGGCCGGGACCGGGAGCTTTCTGAACGAGATCGACCATCCCTTTTTTCTTTTCCCGCTCATTCATGCACCGTTGGACAAACAGAGCAATATTTGCGCGATCCACCGAATGAATGAATTCTTCCGGCGCTTTCATCTGCAGCTGTTTTTTAATATCCAGCTGCACTTCCGGAGTCGCTGTTGCCGTAAAAGCTGCCATACATGGACGTCCCAGTGCTTGCCGAACCGGTCCGATTTTCAGATAATCCGTCCGGAACTCATGCCCCCACTGGGAAATACAGTGAGCCTCATCCACTACCATCATTGAAACTTTTACACTCTTCAGCCGCTCTACAATAAACGGCAGGGAGAGAGCTTCTGGAGAAATATACAAAAGCTTCAATGACGAAAGCCGGCTGAGCACCCGGGATTTCTCCTCCGGGCTCATAAAGCTGTTGTAGGCGGCAGCTGCTTTAATACGCTTCGCCCACAGCTCCTGGAGCTGATTATCCATTAAGGACAGAAGCGGAGAAACGACAATTGTCAGGCCGCTCTTCATTAAAGCGGGCAGCTGAAAGCAGATGGACTTGCCGCTTCCAGTCGGCAGGACAGCCAGAGTATCCGTATCTGCAAGCAGCGCATCCACGATCGGCTCCTGGTACTCGTGCAGAGAAGGAAAGCCAAAGTATTTATTCAGCGCTTCTGTTTTTTCGCTCACCTTTTCCCCCTCCTTTTGCCAGTGCAAGCCGGATCGCAAAATATGTCACATCCCCGCCCAGCTGTTCTTTCAGCGCCTTCAGCTTAAACGTGTCAAGAGAAGCAGCCACCCGGCGTATGGCTTCCTGCTGCTTTAGCGGAACCAGATGGTCAATGGAAAACCCTTCGACCTCGCCGGCAATTTCCACAAAATGGTCTTCAATGGTACTTTCCTTTAAACGGCGGGCACGGGCGATCTCCTCGAGCGACAGGCCTCTGTTTATAAAATCAAGCGTCTTTTCGGCGGTGACAGTAAGCTGAGGATTTCCTCCGGCATCCAGGCATTCATAAAGAACGGTGCCCGGCCGGCTCTCCGCTTCTTTTATTAAGGTGTGCACCGTGCCCTGAAACAAATACTCAATTTCGGCACTTTCCATCCCCTGGATGCGCGCTATCTGCTCTGTTGTTTTACCGAGAGTTTCCGCTCCCGTCAGCTTGTATACAAATATGAATGCCTGTATCTCCTTCAGTTCATGCAGGCTGCTCTCTATTTCTTCATAAAGCCTGTTCATGGCAGTGTATCTTTCCGGTCCCCAGGCCGCCAGCTTTTGTTTTACCCACTCCTGTGCTGCCACGTCCTGAATAATAGGAACAAACTGTTTTTTCTGCTGATACAGGTGGGAGAGCGTCTGAATCAATAAAGCAATCCTTCTCCAAAACTGCCGTCCCGTGTCGCGGTACGCCCATCCGTCAAAGCCTGCTTCTTCCAGGAATTTCTCCCAAGACTCAATGGCAGCGGAAGCCTCTGCGCCCGGTACTCCTCCGGCCTTTAGCCAGCCGCGTTGATAAAAAGAGGCGGTAATGTGTTCAAACTTTGGCTTATCAAGCCTGGGCAGCGCCCCGAACAGGTCCTTTGATTGAAACCATTTGGCATCCGTGATCGTCTGGGAGGAGCGCTTTCCAGACAAAAGGTGGTAGGCAGAAGCGTCTGTACGTTCTCCGCGGAGTCTTTTTAATGCTATCAGGATCATCGCCTCTTGAAACAGCAATACGCCTCTTCCTTTCCATTCGTTCATCAAAATGCCACACGTTAGGCTGTGCGGGGCATTTCATATCTGTTGAAAAGTTTATCATGAAGAAATACAATATGGAATAGACCTTACGACGCTCTTCACTCAAGGGCCTAAGTTTATAGATATTCGATCACATGGAGGGACACAGATGGCGAAATACACCATTGTTGATAAAGATACATGTATCGCCTGCGGTGCCTGCGGGGCAGCAGCTCCCGATATTTTCGATTACGATGAGGAAGGCCTGGCCGAAAACATCGTCGATGATAACCAGGGCACAGAGAGCATTCCGGACGACCTTGAAGAAGATATGATCGACGCTTATGAAGGCTGCCCGACCGATTCCATCAAAGTCGCGGAGGAACCGTTCGGCGGTGACCCGTTTAAATTCGAATAAGCACCGTGCCCCCAGGCTGCTGGGGGTTTTTTACAGATTCTGTTCCCTGCCTTTCTTCCGTGTTTCATTCCTGCTATAATGCAGGAGATGTTTACTATACATATTGAAGGAGGAGATTGCCTTGGCAGAAAACAAAGAAGTGGAAGTGCTCATTGAAATTCCGACAGGCAGCCAGAACAAATACGAATTTGATAAAGATAAAGGGGTCTTTAAACTCGACCGCGTGCTTTTCTCCCCGATGTTTTATCCAGCGGAATACGGCTACATCGACGACACGCTTGCGCTCGACGGAGACCCGCTTGACGTACTTGTACTCGTTACCAATCCAACATTTCCAGGCTGCGTCATCGACGCCCGGGTCATCGGCTATTTAAACATGATCGATGATGGGGACGAGGACCAGAAGCTGCTGGCTGTACCAACGGAGGATCCACGTTTTGAAGGAGTAACCACGCTTGACGACGTGCCGCAGCACAAGCTCGACGAAATCTCCCACTTTTTCCAGACGTACAAAGAGCTTGAAAAGAAAACGACTAAAATCGGCGGCTGGGAAAACGAAGCAGAAGCAGCTAAGCTTGTACAGGAATCCATCGACCGTTATAATAACCAGTAATTATCAGACGGGCCGGCAGCGGAATATTTTTCTGCTGCCGCCGGTTTTTTATACATGCGCGAAACCGAAGAGGCTGAATACCAGTCTCTTTTCGTATGTTCAGCGGCGTCAGGTAAATTGACACCTGTACTGGAGTATGATAAAGTTCTTTCCAACTACGCGTAGACATTTGTCCTCCAGAGAAATACATTTGGGCATTTAAAGCACAAAACGTCAACGGACTTTTTGTGAATGAACGAACAAGGGAGTGGAGTAACATGCAGAAAACTATGAACGAAGAAGAAACAATGACCGGCAATCAGACGTTTCGTGTACTTGTATCCGATTCGATGAGCAGCGAGGGCCTGTCGCCGCTGCTTGGGAGCGATCAGGTACAGTGCGTGCAACAGCACGTTGATGATGCAGAAGGACTCGATTCATTTGATGCCCTGCTCGTCCGCAGCGGTACGACTGTCACAGCGGAAGTAATGGATTCCATGCCGAACCTCCGCATTGTAGCCCGTGCCGGCGTCGGAGTCGATAATATTGACATTGATGCCGCCACAAAAAGAGGGATTGTGGTCATTAACGCCCCGGACGGCAATACCATCTCCACGGCCGAGCACACATTTGCAATGATGGCTTCGCTCGCCCGTAAAATCCCACAGGCGAACGCTTCATTAAAATCCGGTGAATGGAACCGTAAGGGCTTCCAGGGTACAGAGCTTCGCGGAAAGACGCTTGGCATTGTAGGCTTTGGCCGTATCGGTTCGGAGCTGTCCAAACGGGCCCAGAGCTTTGAAATGAGCGTCATCGTATATGACCCATTTTTGACAAAAGAACGGGCAAACGAAATGGGCGTAGATCTCCGGGGCTTTGAAGAGCTGCTCGGGGAGGCGGACGTAATCACCGTTCATACACCGCTCACCAAAGATACAAAGGGCATGCTTGGCCACGAGAACCTTGGCAAAACAAAGCCCGGGGTTATGCTGTTAAACTGCGCCCGCGGTGGTATTATTGATGAGGACGCCCTCGTTCATTATCTTGAAAGCGGCCATGTGGCAGGCGCGGCTCTCGATGTTTACGAAGAGGAGCCGGCGAATGAAAATCCACTCGTCGCATTTGATCAGGTCGTCAGCACGCCGCACATTGCGGCTTCAACAAAAGAAGCCCAGTTAAACGTTGCTTCCCAGGTTTCAGACGAAGTGCTTCAGTTTCTGCAGGGACTCCCTGCCCTAAATTCTATTAATCTCCCGACTATGTCGAAAGAAAAGTTTGAAGCGATACGCCCGTACTATGAATTTGCCCGCCGCATGGGTAATATCATGTCCCAGAGCGTAAAAACGCCTGTTCAGGAGCTGAACGTGCGCTACAGCGGAAATGTCACTGACCTTGAAACATCTATTCTGACCCGCTCCCTTCTCGCCGGCTTTCTCCAGAGCCGCATCGACGCACCGGTCAATGATGTGAATGCTTCCACGATCGCCAAGGAACGGGGCATTGACTACGGAGAGCAGTTCGGCTCCCAGTCGCTTGGCTACTCCAACCTGATTCAGGCGACCGTCGAAGGCGAAGGCCGTTCGTTTGCGCTGTATGGCACATATGTGAAGGAATACGGCCCGCGCATTGTACGTATCAATGACTTTAATGTCGACTTTTATCCGACCGGCCACCTTATTTATATCCAGCATACGGATAAGCCGGGGGTTATCGGTAAGATGGGACAAATTCTCGGAAAGCACCAGATCAACATTGCCACCATGCAGGTGGGACGCCGCGAGGAAGGCGGGGAAGCTATCATGATGCTCGCCGTTGACCGTGAAGCCAACCAGGATGTGGTAAAGGATTTAACATCCATTGAAGAAATTTCTCTTGCCGATACGATTGAACTGTAGCAATAATATAAAAAGACGTGCCCGCGGGCGCGTCTTTTTATATGTTTATTCCATTGAGAAAGAATTCTTCCCTTATGATTTCGGCCACAAATAGCCAAGCAGCTCGTTAAGCTGCTTTTCCCGGCTTTCGTTCAAAAAAGCACCGCCGCTCCGGGTAATAAATGCATAATCCCCGTCCTTTTGAATCCACTGCTTCTGCATGGCCAGCTGCTCCAAAAAGCAGTAGATAAAAATATGTTTCGTTTTGATATGCTTACCGTGCTTCTCCAATTTCAGCGATTTCTCCATGACTTTCCAGAAGCGCCGGTGGATATGCCCGTCCTCATCAAGCCGGATACGTCCATGCACCCTTAGGCGGGTCAGAAAAAACAAACATGCAGAAAGCAGCCAGTTGTCCCGTGCTACTGGCCCGCTCTGCTCATTCAGCCAGCGGAGCAGCCCGACGTCAATGAAAACATCCTCCCCATTCAGCTGTGTCTGAATAGTCTGTGCCGGAAGCTGCTTCATTTTTTGTTTTCCCTCTCCTGCTCAGTCGTAAATACTTCTGCGCTTCGTTCGTATTCAACGTCCGCTGTCCCCGTGCGGCTGTTCGCAATCCTCGCGGCGCTGAACAGATAATCCGACAGACGGTTCATATACATAAGCACCGGGGCTGGGACGTCTTCCGTTTCGCCTGCGCGTACAAGCTCCCGTTCTGCCCGCCGGCAGACGGTACGGGCAAGATGAAGCTCTGCCGACAGCGGTGTGCCTCCGGGAAGAATAAATTTCTTCAGCGCCGGGGCCTCCTCCGTGTATTGGTCAATCCGTTGCTCGAGCCATTCCACAGTCGCAGCTGTGACCTTCTTTACGGCTTCCGGACGGATGTCAGCTGTATCACTGCCACAGTCAAATAATTCATGCTGAATACGCTCAAGATCCTGCTGCAGATCTGACCCGCTTTTTTCCTCCGCCGCCATCAGCCGCGCCCTGCCAATCAATGCGTTTACTTCTTCAAAGCTTCCAAACGCTTCAATTCTCGCATCGCCTTTGTTTCTTTTTCCGCCCACCACGGAGGTGTCTCCGCGGTCTCCCTTTTTCGTATACAGCTTCATGTTTTTTCACCCTTTCTGTCCGGAAGCCGAATTGTATTCATCTAACAATGATTTTATCAATTCTCCGATGTGAAGGTAGTGCCAATGTAACTGTTCTTCCGGGAATACTTCATTCTTTTTCACCGGTGCTGTCACCATAATCTCTCCGGGCGTCCCGCGGGAAAGCCCGGTAGACCCGCGGTCATGCATCCATTCGAGGGCCTTTCTTTGAATGTACAGCTGTAAAGATGAAATCTCCTGGGCCGGCCAGCCTTCGGCCATGTGGATCCACAAAAAGCATGACTTCCCGGATCCAAAAACAGCCTCCCGGCTGCCTGCGCTTTTTCTCCATACCCGCATCCCCGGGGAGCATTGGATGGTATGGGCCGGCTGCTTCCGGCTTTCGTCAGTGAAAATATGTACAGCACCTTTAGTTTTATCCACTGAAAGCACCGATCCATAAACCAGTTTTTTTAACGAAGGGGCGTACACGTTTAAAGCTGTACGCGAAACTGCTTCGGTTTGATACGCTGTTTCCGACCATGACAGCGGTGCGTCCGGGCCATTACCTTCCGGCTGTGGCGGCCTCCAGTGCACGGCTGGTGCTTTTATTTCATGCTGCAGGCTGACATAAATATCGGCCTGGTACACTTCCGCCAGCCGTTTTTCGGTAAAAACAGCCGCTGGTTCATCAAACGCTTCCGTTCGGCCCCCTGAGAGCATCAGCACCCGGTCGCAGTATAGAGCAGCCGCCTGAATATCGTGCATTACGACTACCACGGCCCGTTTTTGCTCCGAAGCCCAGCTGCGAATATAGTTTAACAATTCAATGCGATAGTGTATGTCCAGGTGGTTAGTCGGCTCATCGAGCAGCAGACATTCCGGTTCCTGCGCAAGCAGTCTTGCAAGCAGTACCCGCTGTTTTTCGCCACCGCTTAAAGCGTGAAACGAATGAAATCTTTTGGACCATACGTGCATCTGCTGCATCGCGTTTTGAATGACTCGTTCATCTTCTTTATTGCTTGCTGCCGGCCACAGGCCCTTTTGATAGGCATACCTTCCCACCTCTACGACCTGGCGCGCCGAATAGGCCGCTGTCAGTTCGTCAAACTGCGGCAGGTAGGCGACAGTCTTAGCCCGTTCCGAAGAAGTGAACGAGCTCAGAGGTTTGTTTTTATAGCGGATGCTTCCGGACGATGCCTCATGCAGACCGGCCATCACACGAAGCAGTGTAGACTTTCCACTGCCGTTCGGGCCAACGATGCCGATCATCTCCCCGGCCTCAACGTTAAAGGAGATCCGGTCAACGACCGTACTGCTTTTCCCGTAGCCGGCAGTTACGTTTTCGACCTGGATTTCCGCCATTACTGCCACCGCCTTCTTCGCTGATAAAATAAAAGCAGAGCAAATACAGGCGCTCCGGCCAGTGCCGTAATCACCCCGACTGGCACCTCTGCCGGAGCCGCCGCCGTGCGTGCAACCAAATCCGCAAGCATTAAAAACACTGCTCCGCCGCCAAAAGACAGCGGCAGCAGATGTTTATGATCCGGCCCCCACAAAAGCCGGATCATATGCGGAATCACGAGCCCTACAAACCCAATGGTGCCTGAAACAGCGACCGCTCCTCCTGTCAGTACGGATGCGCCGATTAAAAGCAGCAGCCTTACCCTCGGTACATTCACCCCTACTGAGGAAGCACTGTCCTCCCCAAACGCAAACGCGTTGAGCGCTCGCGCATGCGGAAGCAGAAGCAGCACTCCTGCGAGCAGAAACGGAACGATCAGCTGAAAATAATCCCATCCTCTGCGGCTCACGCTGCCAAGCAGCCACTGAATAATCTGCCGGAGTTCTTCTCCGCTGAACGCAATCAACAGCGACATAAATGCGCTGAGAAATGCGGTGATGATAATACCTGCAAGAATCATCGTTTCGGTGCGCACAGTCCGTTCCACAGAGTAAACAAAAAGAAGCAGGACAGCAAGCGTTAAAAAACCGCAGACGATGCTGACTACCGGCAGGGTAAATCCGCCGAGCAGGGGTATCTGCCATCCGAAATACAATACGGCCACCGCCCCGAGCGAAGATCCCGAGGAAACGCCGAGCGTATAAGGATCGGCAAGCGGGTTTCGAAGCAGTCCCTGAAAAACAGCTCCGGCCAGCCCCAGCGCCCCTCCTACTGCGGACGCCAGGAGTACCCGCGGCAGCCGCACCTCCTGAATAATCGCCGCAGCACCGCTCTCTGTTTCAAGAGAGACAGGAAGAAACGGAAAAAACTGGCTCACTACCGCTTTGATGCTTACAGACAAAGGCACCGCTACACTCCCGGCGGAAACAGCGAGCAGCAGCACCCCGGTAAACGCTGCGAGCATCAGAAGATAAGCACTGGTGTAATTAGCTTTCAGCCATCGCATCCGGATGAATTCTTTCTGCCATTTCCTTAAGCCCTTCAGTAAGACGCGGACCCGGACGGCTCACTTTATCGCTGCTCAATGCGTATACTTCTTCATTTTCCACTGCAGGAAGAGTCTCCCAGCCTTCTCTTGAAGCAATCGTTTCAAGCGGCTCCTTTTCTGTCGGGTACGTCGTTAAAATGATGTCCGGGGAAGCGTCAATGATTTCTTCTTCGCTCACCATCGACCATCCCTCCAATTCGCCGGCAGCGTTCCCTGCATGCACAGCATCAAGCATTTCATCAATAAACGTGCCGCTTCCTGCGGTATACAGATCAGGGGAGGCCCCTACTTCCACATACACCTGCCGGTCAGCCTCTGCTTCTTCGGTCGCCTTCTTTACTTCTGAGACATCTTCTTTCATTCCATCGATAACTTCCGTGGCTTCCTCTTCTTCTCCGATAGTGCTCCCAATCAATTCGATGCTCTCATATACAGCTTCAAACGACTGCGCATCCGGCACGGTGACTACCGGAATGCCCGCTTCCTCCACCTGGGAAAGAGAGTCTTCAATGCCGGAGGAGGCGTGGCCAAGCACCACGTCCGGCTCCATGGAAATAATCTCTTCAATATTTGGTTCGAGGCCTGAACCGACGCTTTCGATGTCTGTAACCTCCTCCGGATATGTATCCGCATCGGTTCTTGCTTCGACCCGGTCGATCGCTCCCAGCTCATACACTATTTCTGTATTGCTCGGTATCAGACTGACAATTTCTTCGGGCACCTCGTCGAGCGTGACTGTCTTCCCGGAAGCGTCCGTAACTTCAATCGCTTCCGTATTTTCATTACCGCTCTCCCCGTCTCCGCTCTGACTCCCGCTTTCTTCATCAGTGCTGCAGGCAGCAAGCGCCCCTGCTGCCGGTATTATCATCATCAGTGCTTTGAATTTCATCCATGTTCTTCCTTCCTGCTTATTATTCTGCAAGCTGGGCGATAAATATCTGCCTTGGGGAAGTTTCGAGTTGAAAAGGAGAAGCATCGTAATCGCCGTAAAAAGCATGTATCTTCAGGCCGTGCGCTTCCATCATGCTGCGAAGCTGGCTTTCCTGATACATTTTCACTTTTTCCATGTATCTTCTGGTGGAATCTCCTTCTACGATGCTGATGCGTTTTACGACAAATTCATCCTGAATGCTCCGCTCCTGATAAATTTTCAGTCCATCCTTCACCGTTTCATCCCGGGGAACAATATGCTGTTTAATATACTCGGGGTTCAAATAATCAAAAACAAACCATCCACCCGGCTTTAACGCAGAGGCTGCCTGCTGGAATATTAACTCATTTTCCTCATCGTCCGGAAAGTAGCCAAAGCTTGTAAACAAATTAAAAGCCAGATCGTATTCTTTCCGGATATGCACGTTGCGAATATCACCCCGCTGGTATTGCACCGCCAATCCGTTCGTCAATTCAATTGCTTTTTTCAGCAGTGCCGGCGAAAGATCGATGCCGGTAACATCCACCCCTTTTCTCGCCAGCCAGCGGGCATGACGCCCGTTTCCACAGCAAAGATCAATAGCCTTGGCGCCCGGAGTCAACGGGACTTTTTCCATAATCGTATTTAATTCACTGGCCGCCTTCGTTTCGTCGCGGTGATCGTACACCCGCAAATAGTCTTCCTGAAAGTGCTCTTCATACCAAGCTTTCATGCTGAACCGCTCCTCTGGCTTTACTTATTCGGCAGATCAATATAAAACGTCGTCCCTTCTCCCGGCTCACTTTCTGCTGCAATAGCTCCGTGATGGGCGTCGACAATATTTTTAACTATGGCAAGTCCGAGCCCGGTGCCTCCCTTGCCCCGCGTTCTTGCTTTGTCTGCTTTATAAAAACGTTCAAATACATACGGCAGGTCCTCTTTCGAGATTCCGCTGCCTGTATCGCTGACTTCCATATGCAGCGACTCCCCGTTTACAGCCCTGATGGTAATGACTCCCCCTGCTTCAGTATGACGAATCGCATTGTGGACCAGGTTTGTCAGAATCTGCTCTACCCGGTCAACATCAATATAGGCGTATGGTTCCGGGGCATGAAGATCCAGATCAAGCTGCACCTCAGATTCATCAGCCAGGCCCTGGAATTTCCGTTCCACCCGCTGAAAGAAGGATGTTACTTCCTCCTCCTCTTTTTCGAGCTTCAGGTAGCCGGCTTCCATCCGGGCAAGATCAAGCAGTTCATTCACCAGACGCCCCATGCGCAGCGATTCATCATAAATGATGCGCCCGATCTCTTTCTTTTCTTCCTCCGTCGCTGCAATATCATCCACGATGGCCTCACTGTACCCCTGGAGCATGCTGATTGGTGTCCGCAGCTCGTGGGATACGTTAGCGATAAAGTCCTTACGCAGTTTATCGTGCCGCCGTTCTTCCGTCATATCCCTGACTACGGCTACCGCCCCGCGTACGTCTTCATTGCCATAAAGCGGGGTGACCAGCACCGCAAAGCTGCGCCCCTGCACCTCAAACTCATCAAGCTGTTCCATTTCTGTTTCCACTGCTTTTTCAAACAGGCTGGTAACTTCCGCCGGAAGCGAGCTCGCTTCCTGTTTATCCTCGAGCTGGTTCAAGCGGATGAAGTATTCCGCCGGGGGATTCGTCAGCACCATCGTCCCTCCCCGGTCAAAGGTAATCACCCCATCAGCCATGCTTTGGAGAATGCGGCTCAGCTGTTCTTTTTCCTGATTTAACGCTGTGAGATTATGCGACAGCTCCCGGCGCATCCGGTTAAATGCGTTGCCAAGCTGACCAATCTCATCGTTGCTGACTACAGGCACTTTGGAGTCGAAATCCCCCTTCAGCACATTGAGGGCAAGCTCACGCATTTTCCGGAGCGGTGCTGTAATACGGGTACTCAGAAAAAAAGCAAAAACGGTAGTTAAAATAATTGCAATACCGGCTGAGAGCAGGATTATCTGCTTTGTTTCCCCGGTGGTCTCTTCAATGACCGAGAGCGACTGATACACATACACTTCCCCTTCACGGCCGGCATTTGTCGTAAACGGCTCCCCGACAGCAAATATCTCGTCTTCGCCGCCATCCATGGAAAAGGTGTCGTGAACCGTAACCTGCTCCCGTTCTTCGGCCACCCGGCCGAGTTCATTACTATTCTGAACATCAGAGGCTGCCAGACCGTCCCCGCCCCCAGAGCCGTACCAAAGGTCTCCATCGATAAACACCATCACTTCCGAATTGTACGTACCGGCAATTTGATCAATGACCGACTGCGAGCTCTCCAGGGTATTTTCTTCCTGCAGCGATGTAGCAATGATCTCAGCATTGTTGGTTAACTGGTTTTCTGCTTCCGAAATATTAAACTGCTCGAAAAACTGGAGCAGCAGGATAGTAAGAATTAACAGGACTACCGTTAACAGTCCCAGTATAGTCAGCCAGAGCTTTCCGACGACGCTGCGCCAGATCATTGCTTTTGCTCCACCTCGAATTTATAACCGACGCCCCAAACTGTTGAGATCATGTCTGCAGCGTCTTCAGAAACCTTATTAAGCTTTTCACGCAGTCGCTTTACGTGCGTGTCCACCGTCCGGAGATCCCCGAAGAAATCGTATTTCCATACGTCCTTCAACAGCTGCTCCCGGGAGAATACCTTATCCGGCGACTGGGCCAGATACAGCAGCAGCTCGTACTCCTTCGGCGTCAGCCCGATGATTTTATTGTCCACTGTTACCCGGTGGGCATCGTTATCAATCGTTAAATGCGGGAAAACGAGTACTTCATTGGCAGATGCTTCCGGCTTCATGTATTTAGTGGACGATGAACGCCGGAGCAGCGCTTTTACGCGCAGCGTTACCTCGCGCGGGCTGAACGGCTTGACGATGTAGTCATCAGCCCCTACCTCAAATCCCTGTACTCTGTTGGATTCCTCTCCTTTAGCTGTCAGCATAATGACCGGCGTCGCTTTCGTTTCACGCAGTTGTTCACATACTTCTTCGCCGTCCATGCCGGGAAGCATTAAATCAAGCAGGATAACGTCGTAATCCTTTTCCAGGGCCATCGCAAGAGCGTCTTCTCCATTTTCCGCCTCTTCAATTAAAAAATCTTCGCGCTCTAAATACATCCGGATAAGCCGGCGGATCCGGGCTTCATCGTCTACGACTAATATTGTTGTCTGCTGGTCCATGAAATCCTCTCCTGTCTAAAAAGCTTATGCATTCATTTTACCCGCCGCCAGACCGAGATTCCAAGCGGCAGGTCTGAAACATTAATGAACTTTTAGGCGAGATCCTTGAGCTGTTTAACTTCTTTTGGCTTCAGCGGCCGGGTCTCCCCTGGATTCATTCCGAGCAGATCGAGCATAGCGTACTGCTCGCGCTTAAGCTTTTCCACCGGGTGTCCGATCTTTTCGAACATACGTCGGATCTGATGGTTTCTTCCTTCATGGATCACAATTTCAATAATCGAGCTGTTGCCTTTTTTATTGGCGGACTTAACGTTCACTTTCGCAGGAGCCGTTTTTACCCCGTCAAGCTCAATGCCGTGGCGGAGAAGCTGCAGCTTTTCTGCGGACGGTTTGCCTGTCACCTTCGCGATATACGTCTTTTTTACATTGCTTTTTGGGTGCATCATTTTATTGGCGAATTCGCCGTCATTCGTTAAAAGCAGCAGCCCGGAAGTGTCGTAATCCAGCCGGCCGACGGGGAAAATACGTGCCTTAACTTCGGGGAAGAAATCGGTGACCACTTTGCGGTTTTTATCATCCGCTACCGCGGAAATAACCTGCTTCGGCTTGTATAGTAAATAATAGACCGGTTCTTCCTTCGTGAGCGGAATGCCGTCCACTTCCACCTGGTCATTGATACCGACTTTACTGCCTAGCTCTTTGACTGTTTTGCCGTTCACCTTCACCCGGCCGTCCGTAATATAGTCTTCTGCTTTTCTTCTTGAAGTGATGCCGGCCTGGGCAATCACTTTTTGTAATCTTTCCATAGATAGGCCTCCTCATACAGTTTTTTCTGCTTATTTTATTTTCGTCCTGCTTCCGCTACAATACGGAGAAAGGAGCGTTCCACATGACATTTCATTTTCTGATTCTTTATGCAGTTCTGCTGCTTCTTACCGGGATAACCGCCTGGTACGCTGTCCGCACCCACCGTACATCCAGACAGCTGCGGGAAGTGGAACTGCGCGTAAACCGACTCGAGACCGAGGCAGAAACCGCCCGGGCACAGGCTTATGCTGCCTCCGTCGAGCAGGACATCTACATCCGGTTCATGACAGTGAAAGATGCTTTGTTCCGGCAGTTCAATGCGCCCCACCCCCGGGCTGTCCGGGAGTCCGAGCACGCTCTGCATTTTTCGGAAGACCAGCTTCACACTGCCTTTCCGTCCCGCGAAGCAGACGAGCTGCGGCAATTTTTCCAGCGCTACCGCATATACCTTGATTCGTACTGGAAAACCAGTACAAACAGCTGGAAAACCGTATTTGTATCAAACGCACAAAACGGCGCTGACAGTTGGGAAACTGTCCACGCCGCCACTAAGTCACTGTACCAGGAAGCAGAGCGCTTATCAGCGCTTTTCACTTATTCTTCATCTTGATACAGTTCCCGGAAAAACAGATCCGCCTGTTCCGGCTGTTCTTCATCTTCGAGCGGCGGCAGTTCTTCCAGGGTTTCAAGTCCAAAATACTCTAAAAAGCGGGTGGACGTTACAAAAGACATCGGCCTCCCCGGCTTCTGGGTACGCTCAAATTCTTTGACGAGTCCTTTGGTGAGCAGGGTCTGCAGCGCCCGGTCCGATTTTACTCCGCGCACCTGATCGATGTCCGCCCGCAGCACCGGCTGATTGTACGCAATAATGGCAAGTGTCTCCAGGGCTGCCTGGCTTAGCGTCTGCCGGTTCTGCTGCTCACTGTACTGTTCAATCGCTTCCGCTGCCCCGGGTACTGTCGCGAAGAAAAATGTATTTTCCGCCTGGGTTATCTGCAGGCCGCCTTCCCGCTCAGACCAGGCATCCTTTAAGGAGATTAAGTGTTCGCGGGCCGTTTCCGTTTCTATACCGAGCGCTCTGGCAGCCTGTTCTGCCTCCAGGCCTTCATCTCCGCTAATATACAGCAGGGATTCCAGCGTCCCCTCTATCGTTTTTTCCCGTTTCATACCTTCACCTTTTCTGCCAGTTGAATCGTTATATCATCAAAATTGTGCGCCTGCTCGCAGCGAATTTGCTTTTGTTTCATCAGTTCGAGCAGAGCAAGAAATGTGACCACCATCTGCGGTCTCGTTCTCGTTTCTTCAAACAGCTGGTAAAATGAACAGGCATCAAGCCGTTCGACTTCTCCCATCACCTCTGTCATCCGGTCTTCCACCGAATATTCATCCGCCCGGACAGTGGCCTGCGGGGGATGGGCGTTTTTTGCCCGTTCTTTCATCTTCTGAAACGCTGCCACCATGTCATACACCGTCAGCCCCTCTGGAAGACTTTCTTCCTTTTCTTCCCCGGTGCTCCATTCGCTGAGCGGTTTTTTGTACACCTGCTGCTGCTGCTGTTCTTTTTGCTGCAGTTTCCCGGCTGCTTCTTTATAGCGCTTGTATTCTTCAAGCTGCTCGATCAGCTGTTCTTTCGGGTCTTCTTCCTCAATCCAGGCCTCTTCATCAGCTGTCACAGGCAGCAGGGTCTGGCTTTTGATCTGCAAAAGCGTAGCAGCCATCACGAGATACTCCCCCGCCACATCAAGCTCAAGCTCCTGCATGGTCCGTACGTATTGCAAATACTGATCCGTAATGGCAGCGAGCGGAATATCCTGAATATCCATCTCCGCCTGCTGAACAAAATGAAGCAGCACATCAAGCGGCCCTTCAAATTGATCAATTTTCACTTTATACTGCTCGGACATAGTTCCCATCCTTCATCACTTGTTGAGTGCTGTTGCAAGTATATCATATCCGCTGTAAGCAGGGCATGCGTTTTCCCCGTATGTTTTTGATACAATCAGTTCTATCAATGATTTTTGAAAGGAGAAACCACTGTATGTATCCAGACGCCTACATTCTGTTTCTTGTCGAATTTCACAGCACCCGCGATTACTTTGAATGCCACGAAATACTTGAGGACCACTGGAAAGAAGCTCCTTCCGGAGAGCGTGATCCTGTATGGCCCGGTCTGATTCAGATCGCTGTTGGTCTGTACCACGAGCGGCGGGGAAATCTTACTGGTGCTTCCAAGTGCCTGAAAAACGCCGGCGTGATTCTCGGGCCGCTCCCCAAGCGCCTGCAGGCGCTTGGTCTCGACGCCGAGAGGCTGCTGCAGGCTACCCGGGAACAGCTCGAACACCTCGGAGAGCCGTTCCGGGACATGAACCTGCCGATAATGGATCCCGAACTGGAAGCCCAGTGCATTCGTGTGTGTGAACAAAAAGAAATGCCCTGGCTGCAGGCCTCTCCGCTTGAAGACACGGACCTCGTCCACAAGCACGTGCTCCGTGACCGCACCGATATCGTTCATGAACGAGACAAACAGCTCCGCATCCGGAACAAGCAGCGCCGGAGCGGAGGTCTGTAATCCGGGTATTCTTCGTATTTCCATTAAAAAACCCGCCGTTCACCGGCGGGTGGGTATTAGTTCACTTCATTTTCCAGAATATCTTTTTGATGCTCATCGCACACCTGCAGGAACTGGACCGTTTCCTTGCTTGCAACCAGATCCCGGTCGAGACGGCCTCTGACCGCCTGCACCATTTTTTTACCGATGCCTTCATCCCGGTAGGATGGATTCACGCATACATGGCGAAGCTCTGCTTCTCCGTTTTCGGTGTAACGCAGACCGACGACTCCGACAATATCATCGTCTTCCTTCCACATAAACAGCTGCCAGTCATCTGTTTCTTCATACTTTTGGACCGTTTCCTGGAGCTTTTTTACATCTTTTTCTTCCGGCATGTACGAAAGAAGCCCCATCGCTATTTTTTTATAGGATTGTTTATACTTAATCAACATAACCAATTATCCCTCATTGTGATCAGAATTTCAGACAAATTTGTCTTCATTTCCATTATTTACGCAAACCAGTATCCAAATTCACCATTGACCATACACGCTTTTGGACAGAAATGCAAGAGGAATATAGGTAAATATAACTGAAAGCCGCTCATCACCGCTCATGCACGTGTAATCACTCAAACCAAAATCACAAGGCTTTAAACCGTGTGATTTATTTTACTCCATGCGGATTTTTTTTGCAAGACTGGCCATTTCCACGGCACCCATAGCTGCCTCGGATCCTTTATTTCCAGCTTTTGTGCCGGCCCGTTCAATCGCCTGTTCAATGGATTCCACCGTGATGATGCCGTTAATGACCGGAAGCTCTTCCTGAAGGGATACATTTGCGACTCCTTTAGCGGATTCGCTGCATACATAGTCAAAATGTGGAGTAGCGCCGCGGATAACGGTGCCAATAGCCACAATCGCATCGTATTTTTTCGTTTTTGCTGCCTGCTGGGCGGCAAAAGGAATTTCAAATGCCCCGGGCACCCAGATAACATCTATATCTTCTTCCTTCAGCCCGCTGCGTATCAGCGTGCTTTCCGCTCCTTCGAGCAGCTGTTTGTTAATAAATTCGTTAAAACGTGCTATAACGATCGCAATTTTTTGTCCACTGCCGTTTACGTTGCCCTCAATAGTAGTTGTCATTCTATTTTCCTCCTAAAAATGAAGCATGTGTCCCAATTTTTGAAACTTCGTACGCATATATTTCTCATTTTCCTCCTGCAGCGGCAGCTGTATCGCAATCCGCTGTGTCACTTCAAGGCCGTAGCCGGAGATACCCGTTATTTTCCTCGGATTGTTGGTGAGCAGCTTCATTTTTCCTACACCAATGTCGCGGAGCACCTGGGCACCGATCCCGTATTCACGCAGATCGTCCGGGAAACCGAGCTTTTTGTTTGCTTCCACCGTATCATAGCCCGCCTCCTGAAGCTCATAAGCTTTTAGCTTATTGATCAGCCCAATGCCGCGTCCTTCCTGGCGCATATAAAGCAGTACACCTTTGCCTTCTTTTTCAATCTGCATCAGCGCTGCCTGCAGCTGCGGTCCGCAGTCACAACGCTTGGAACCGAAGACGTCCCCAGTCAGACATTCCGAATGAACTCGGACCAGTGTTTCTTCCTCCGGATCGATCTCCCCTTTTACAAGCGCCATCATTTCTTTCCCATCAATGGAGGAAGTAAAACCAAGTGCCCGGAAATCACCAAATTCGGTCGGAAGGCTCGTATCCGCCTCCCGCTTCACCAGTTTTTCGCGGTGGCGGCGGTAGCTGATTAAGTCTTTAATCGTTACCATTTTTAACCCGAACCGGTCAGCGATTTCGCGCAGCTCCGGCACCCGGGCCATTTCCCCGTCTTCTCGTGTAATTTCACAAATCGTTCCTGACGCTGTTTTTCCGGACAGGCGCGCAAGGTCAATCGCAGCCTCCGTATGACCGGCCCGCTGCAGGACCCCGCCTTCTTTTGCAATAAGTGGAAACACATGGCCCGGACGCTGAAAATCTCCCGGTTCTGCGGTCTGATTGGCAAGATGCTGGATCGTCAGCGCCCGCTCGGAGGCACTGATACCGGTTTTGGACGACACATGGTCGACGCTCACCGTAAAAGCAGTACCGTGCGGATCAGTGTTTTGATCAGCCATCGGCTGAAGCTGCAGACGCCCGGCCTGCTCTTCTGTAATCGGCGTGCAGACGAGACCGCGGCCATACGTAATCATAAAATTAATTGTCTGGGCATCAATGTTTTCCGACAGGGCGACGAAATCTCCTTCGTTTTCCCGGTCTTCGTCATCACAGACGATCACCACCTGCCCGTTTCTCAGTTCATCTAACGCTTCTTCAATGGGGTCAAACCAGCGTCGTTCCTCCATGGTATCGTTCCTACTTTCTTTGCAAAGGTTTTATTTATCTACAGTTAACAGACGTTCTGTATATTTGGCAAGCATGTCACATTCAATATTGACCAGATCACCAGCCTGTTTATCTGCCAGGTTGGTAACCTGCCACGTATGCGGAATAATCGAAAGAGTAAAGGTTTCTTTTTCGTCGTCCACTCCGAAAATTGTCAGGCTGATGCCATCGACCGTGACGGAGCCTTTATTGGTCATGTAGCGGAGCTGCTCCTTCGGCGTCTGTACGTGCACGTAAATCATATTTTCTTCCTCTTCAATGGAAGCAATGGTTCCTGTAGCATCTACATGTCCCTGGACAAAGTGCCCGCCAAACCGTCCTCCGGCCTGCATCGCAAGCTCAAGGTTTACGCGTGTGCCTTCTTCCATATATTTCAGACTCGTATGCTTGAGCGTTTCAGCCATCACGTCTACGTAGACGCACCGGCCGTTTTTAGCCGTTGCCGTGAGGCAGATGCCATTTACCGCGATGCTGTCGCCAATGTGAATACTTTCCGTATCCAGATCACTCTCAAGCTCAAGCTGAATTAAATTTTCCTGATGCGTCATTTTTGATACTGTTCCTGTCGCTTCTACAATTCCTGTAAACATGCTTTCACTCCCCGGCCTGCATTGTATATTTTCGGTCCTGCCCGAATGTTTCTTCTTTTATCAATGAAAACGCCCGGGCCTCCTGAAGCGTCGAAATACCATTTCCCTGATAGACTCCGGGTGCATTTTCTCCGCCAATCACTATCGGCGCTACATACATTAAATATTCCTGAATCACTTCGGCTTCCAGGAAGGAGCCGAGAACACCGGCCCCTCCCTCCACAAACAATGAAACGATTTTCTTTTCACCGAGCACATCCAGCACCGCGGAAATATTTTTCATGCCGGAGGCGACTGGAATTACTTCAGCTCCCGCTTCTTCCAGGCGGCGCTGCCTCTCAGCATCAGCCGGCCCGTTCGTCAAAACGTAGACCGGAGCTGAGGAGTCCTTCAGCATCCGGCTGTTTTCCGGCATTCGGAGTTCACTGTCCAGCACGATCCGTACCGGCGTCACTCCCGTTTCCGGAACACGGGCCGTAAGGGACGGATCATCGCTCAGCACAGTTCCGATTCCGACTAATATGCCGTCACACCGGCGCCTTTCCCGGTGAACATCCTCCCGGGCCTCTTTTCCGGTAATCCACTGGCTTTCGCCCGTGGCCGTAGCAGTCTTTCCGTCAAGGGAAGAAGCTGTTTTAGCCGTCACGTATGGTTGGCCAGTTTTAATAAAATGAAAAAATTTCCGGTTTAAGTAAGCCGCTTCTTCCTGCCTGACTCCCGTCACCACTTCAAGACCTGCTTCTTCCATCATCTGTATGCCTTTCCCTGCTACAAGCGGATTCGGGTCTGACGCTGCCACCACTACTTTTACAATGCCTGCTTCAATAATCTGTTTGGCACATGGCGGAGTACGGCCGTAATGACTGCAGGGCTCAAGAGTGACGTAAATCGATGCTCCTTCAGCTTCGTCCCCTGCCATCGCGAGCGCATGGACTTCTGCATGTGCTTGCCCGGAGCGAAGATGCGCTCCCATCCCGACGATTCTCCCATCTTTAACGACGACGGCACCGACCATTGGATTCGGGTAAGTCTGCCCTTCCGTCGAGCGTGCCAGTTCGAGTGCTGTGTGCATCCAGGTATGATCCATATGGCCGGACCTCCTTTATTTTTACTTGCTGCTATTGATTACAGAAATAAAAAAAGCCCCCGAATGTTCATTCGGGGGCTTTTATACATACGTATCCAAAATAATATTCCAGTTCTCTTCTGCGGCATTACGCCTGCTGACAGAAAAACAGAATTTTTTCGAATACGGTTTTCCTTCTCCCATCCAGACTGTTACTGTCGGCTTCAGAGTTGCACTGAATCCACCGTCCACGCCAGCAGCGCTTACCGGGTCACGGACTGAAAAGCATTCGCTTTATCACCGTCGGTTGGGACTTGCACCCGACCCCGAAGGATGTTGATCGCAATCAACGTACCGTATGAAGTTAAAATACATTTTATTACGTTCTCATATATCCGTCAAAAGATTCAGCTTATGCTTCGTCCCAGACCCGCACTTCCTTCATAACATCCTGCGCCTGAATACGGTCCACCTGGTCCATGTTATCTGTCACACGGCCAAATACCGTATGCACGCCGTTCAGGTGCGGCTGCTGGTCAAATAGAATAAAGAACTGGCTGCCGCCGGTGTCTTTTCCGGCGTGCGCCATCGACAGATAGCCTCTTTCGTGGGTGCGCGGGTTCCCTTCTGTTTCACACGGGATCGTGTACCCCGGGCCGCCGTCTCCGCGGTTATTCGGGCATCCACCCTGGGCAACAAAACCCGGGATTACGCGGTGGAACGTAAGACCGTCATAGAAGCCGTCATTTGCCAGGCTTTCAAAGTTTTTCACTGTACCCGGTGCGTCCTCCGGGAAAAATTCCAATGTTACTGTTTCTCCGTTTTCAAATGCGATTTTACCTTTTTTCATCTCTCTCTACCCCTTTTATTTTGTTTTTGCCTTTGCCGGCTCATAGGACAGGTCATACTGAAGAATGTCCTCGTACGTCTCCCCGCGAACGACCAGGTGCGATTCCCCGTCTTCGGCGAAAACGACCGGCGGGCGCGGGAGACGGTTGTAATTGTTGGCCATGGAGTACCCATAGGCTCCTGTACAGAAAACCGCCAGCGTATCATTGGTTTTCACTTCCGGAAGCGGCAGATTCCAAATCAGCATATCACCGCTTTCACAAAGCTTGCCGGCGACCGAAAACGTATCATCGGCTTTTTCATGGCCCCGGTTGGCAAGAATGCCTTCATACTCTGCCTGATACAATGCCGGGCGGATGTTGTCGGACATTCCGCCATCCACGGAAATGTACCGGCGGACACCGGGAATATCTTTTTTCGATCCTACGTCATATAACGTCGTGCCGGCATCGCCGCTGATGGACCTTCCAGGCTCAATCCAGATCTCCGGTACATCCATGCCGGTCCGGAGCGCCTCCTGTTTGACCGACTGAATCATATCCTGCACGTACTGCTCCGGGGCGAGCGGCTCGTCCCCTTCCACATAGCGGATCCCAAAGCCGCCGCCGCAGTTCAGCACATCCGGCGTGAACTGCAGATGCTCCTGCCAGTGCACAAACTGATCAAACAGTTTTTTGATAGCCATGGTGAATCCGCTCGTTTCAAAAATCTGCGAACCGATATGACAATGCACGCCTTTAATGTTGATGGACGGACTCTGCTGCAGACGGTAAATAGCCTGATCTGCCTGGCCGGACGTCAGGTCAAAGCCAAACTTTGAATCCTCCTGCCCGGTGGAAATGTATTCATGGGTGTGCGCCTCGATGCCCGGCGTCGTCCGGATCAACGCTTCCACCTGCGTCTGCTGCCTGGCCGCCTGCTGCTCAATCAATTGAATCTCATGAAAATTATCAATCACAAAACAGCCGATGCCAAGCTCAATGGCAAGAGCGATTTCTGCTTCGCTTTTATTGTTACCGTGAAAATGAACCTTTTCCATCGGAAAACCGGCTTTTGATGCCGTCATCAGCTCACCCCCGGAAACCACATCCAGACTGAGCCCCATTTCCTTCGCCAGCTGTGACATTGCAACGCAGCTGAAGGCTTTGCTCGCGTAGGCCACCTGATACGTCATCCCGTTATCTTCAAAAGCCTGCTGAAACCCCCGGGCACGCTCCCGCATCAAAGCGACGTCGTAGACGTAAACCGGGCTTCCGTACTCCTGCTTTATGTTAACGGTATCCACCCCGCCAATCTCCAGGTGGCCGTGTTCATTTATATGGTGCGTTCCATGAAGCTGCATATTATTCTCTCCTTCGTTGCTCCTCCTCGTTCGTTTATTTTAGCACGCTTCCGAAAAAGACAAAAGCTTTATGCAAGTAAAGAAACCGTGCAATTACTGCACGGTTTCATAAATGAGGACTGGTTTTTCCACCGCAGCTTCTGCAATCGTAAAGGCTTCAGAAATTTTCCTGGCGCTCTCAGCGCTGTCCTGGGCGTTTACGTGCATGACAGCAATTGTATCGCCTTTTTGTACAGCGTCACCGATTTTTTTCGTCAGTTCGATCCCCACACTGTAATCAAGCTCGTCATCCTTGGTGGCCCGTCCGGCTCCGAGAAGCATTGCACTGACGCCGATTTCTTCGGCTTCAATACCGTGCACGTAGCCGGAGGCTTCCGCCTTCACTTCTACCCGGTGCTCAGCAGCAGCAAGACTCTCCGGGTGATCCACAGCGGAGGCGTCACCGTGCTGATTTTTCACAAATGCTTTCATTTTTTCAAGCGCGTCCCCGTTTTCAATCACCTGAAGCACCATTTTTTCCGCCTGCTCAAGCGTATCAGCTTTGCCGCCTGCAACAAGCATATAGGAGGAAAGCGTGACGCTCAGCTCGTGCAGATCCTCCGGCCCGTTGCCCTGAAGCGTTTCAATTGCTTCTTTTACTTCGAGCGCGTTCCCGACAGTCCGGCCGAGCGGCTGATCCATATTGGAAATGATTGCCATCGTTTTACGATCGAGCGACTGACCGATTTCCACCATCGCTTCCGCCAGACGCTTGGCTTCCTCCACTTCTTTCATAAAGGCGCCTGAGCCCGCCTTTACATCAAGCACGATCGCATCTGCGCCGGCTGCGATTTTTTTACTCATCACCGAGCTTGCAATCAGCGGAATGGAGTTTACGGTTGCCGTCACGTCCCGGAGCGCGTAAAGCTTTTTGTCTGCAGGGGTGAGGTTGCCGCTTTGGCCTGCGACAGCAATTTTATGCTCATTGACAAGACTGACGAACTCTTCCTTTGGAATCTCTGTTTCAAACCCACGGAAGCTCTCCAGCTTATCAATCGTACCTCCGGTGTGCCCGAGTCCGCGCCCGGACATTTTCGCTACAGGAACGCCACATGCTGCTACAATCGGTCCGATGATCAGCGTCGTTTTGTCGCCGACGCCTCCGGTGGAGTGCTTGTCCACTTTGATCCCTTCGATTGCCGACAGGTCGAGCTGATCGCCGGACTCTGCCATCGCGTAGGTGAGCGCGGCAGATTCCTTCTGGGTCATATCCTGAAAGTAAATCGCCATCGCAAATGCCGATGCCTGGTAATCCGGTATCTCGCCGCTGCTGTAAGATTCCACAAACCAGCGGATTTCTTCTTCATTCAGTTCTTTTCCATCGCGCTTTTTTGCAATAATATCCACCATTCTCATAGTATGGCCCCTTTACAAATTGCTGTTGATTACGTATTTTTGACGATTTCTTTCATTAAAGAGATAAAAATCGGTTTGGTTTTGGCTGCCGTTTCCATCACTTCCTCGTGGGATATGCTGACGATTTCTTCGCCGACAGCCATATCAGTAATACATGAAACACCGAGCACGCGCAGCCCGGCATGCTGGGCCACAATTACCTCCGGCACCGTGGACATGCCCACTACATCAGCGCCGACGTTCCGAAGCAGGATTAATTCTGCCCGGCTCAGAAAGTTTGGACCGCCGATGCCGCCGTAGACGCCGCGCTTCAAGTCAATTTCAAGCGTTTCAGCGGCCTGGAACGCTTTACCGCGGAGCACTGGATCGTACGCCTGACTCATATCCGGAAAACGCGGTCCGAGATCGCTGTCGTTCCGGCCGATCAGCGGGTTGGTGCCGGTAAAGTTTATGTGATCTTCAATCACCATTAAGTCTCCCGGCCGAAACGACGACTGCATTCCTCCGCACGCATTGGTGACAAATAAAAACTCGGCGCCGAGCGCTTTCATCACCCGGACCGGGAATGTCACCTCCTGCATCGAATAGCCTTCATAGTAATGAAAGCGGCCCTGCATCGCTACAACTGTTTTTCCTTCGAGCTCGCCGAGCACAAGACGCCCGGCATGGCCTTCCACTGTCGAGACAGGGAAATGTGGAATATCTTCATACGGGATTACAGTGGCTGCTTCAATATCGTCAGCCAGATCGCCGAGTCCGGAGCCAAGAATCATGCCGACCTCAGGCGCTGCACTGTATTTCGACTGGATATAATCCTTTGCTTCCTCTATTTTTACAGCATTCATTCAGGCATCCTCCTGTGCGATCCGGCGAAGGGTTTCTTTCATTAATTTCAAGAAGTCCTCCTGGACCTTTGAAGTCGTATCCATGACTTCATCATGGCTTAACGGCTGGTCAAGCATTCCAGCTGCCAGGTTTGAAATGCAGGAAATGCCAAGGACTTCCATGCCTCCATGAACGGCAACAATTACTTCCGGTACTGTGGACATACCAACGGCGTCCGCTCCCAGCACCCGTGCCATGCGGACCTCTGCTGGAGTTTCATAGGCCGGGCCGGTGTTTGCCATGTAAGTGCCGCGCTGAATTCGAATATTCAGCGACAGCGCCGCCTCGTCAGCAATTTTGGCGAGCCCTTTCGAATACGCTGAGCTCATATCCGGAAACCGGGGTCCAAGCTCTGCATCGTTTTCCCCAATAAGCGGGTTAGCGCCAAGCCAGTTGATGTGATCATCAATAATCATTAAATCACCCGGTTCAAAGTCATGATTCACGCCGCCAGCAGCGTTGGTAACAAGAAGCCGCTTCACTCCGAGTGCATTCATTACCCGTATTGGAAACGTCACTTCCTGGAGGGAGTAGCCTTCATAGTAATGAAAACGTCCCTGCATCGCTGCCACCTGCATACCCTCAAGCTCACCGAATACAAGCTGGCCCGCGTGGCCCTCCACCGTGGAAACGGGAAAGCCCGGGATGTCTTCATATTTTAGAACGACTGGGTTTTTAATCTCATCGGCCAGCACCCCCAGACCGGACCCGAGCACGAGCCCGGTCGTCGGTACAGCGGAGATGTTGGACTGAATGTATTGAACTGCTTCTTTGGTTTGCTGCTGGATACTCAAGTTATTCACCCTTCCTTTTTAATTGCTGTAAAAAGCTTGTGCCGTACTTCGGCATGGATAGACGGAAATTATCCGCTACCGTGGCACCGATATCGGCAAATGTTTTCCGGGTGCCCAGTGGAGCAGAGCAGGTGCTTTTGCTGTAGGCAAGCAGCGGCACGATTTCACGGGTGTGGTCAGTGCCGTGATGCACGGGATCGTTTCCGTGATCGGCAGTAATAAGCAGAAGGTCATTCTCCTCCATCGCTTCCAGCAGCTCCGGAAGCCTGGCGTCAAATTCCTCGAGCGCCTCTCCGTAACCCTGCGGATCACGGCGGTGGCCGAACTTGGCGTCAAAGTCCACCAGATTCAAAAAGCTGAGACCCGTAAAGGATTTCTGCGCCGTTTCTGTGACACGGTCCATGCCATCCATGTTGGAGGAGGTACGGATCGACTCCGTCACCCCTTCGCCGTCATATATATCGCTGATTTTTCCGATGGCAATGCTGTCAAGGCCGGCATCTTCGAGGTCATTCATGACCGTACGGCCAAACGGCTTGAGCGCATAATCGTGGCGGTTGGATGTACGTTCATAGTTTCCGGGAGCTCCGATGAACGGACGTGCGATCACACGGCCAATCATATACGGTGCTTCATACGTCATCGCCCGCGCTTTTTCGCAGATATCATACAGTTCTTCAATCGGCACCTCATCCTCATGGGCGGCGATTTGAAGCACTGAATCCGCCGAGGTGTAGACAATCAGCTTTCCGGTTTTTTGGTGCTCTTCGCCGAGCTCTTCAATGATCTCGGTACCTGAAGCTACTTTGTTTCCGAGAACGCCCCGGCCTGTTTCCTGTTCGAGCTGCTGCAAAAGCTCATCCGGAAAGCCATCCGGAAAAGTGCGGAAAGGCTCGTCAATATAGAGGCCCATGATTTCCCAGTGGCCGGTCATCGTATCTTTGCTTCGTGACATCTCTTCCATATAACCGTACGAGGCTGCTGGCGACGCTGACGCTTCCACGCCCGGGATTTCCCGGATGTTTCCAAGACCGAGCCGTTCAAGGTTCGGAATTTTGATTCCATTCATATGCTGGGCGATATGGCCGAGCGTGTCGGCCCCTTTGTCCCCGTATTCTTCAGCGTCAGGAGCTTCGCCGATACCGACGGAATCCATAACAACTAAAAAAATGCGTGGATACTTGTAGTTTTCCATTACGCTCTCTCCTTTTCTGCTAGGCTCTCGGATGAGCCTGCAGGTATACATCTTTTAATTTATGGTTGGATACATGGGTGTAAATCTGGGTGGTGGAAATATCGGCGTGTCCGAGCATCTCCTGGACCGCCCGCAGATCTGCCCCGTTTTCAAGCAGATGGGTGGCGAAGGAATGCCTCAGGGTGTGCGGTGTTAATGCTTTTTCTATCCCTGCTTTGCCTGCTGTTGCTTTTAATATTTTCCAAAACCCCTGCCTCGAAAGCGGATTGCCGTGATGATTAACGAATAACAGGTCGTGTCGCTTGTTTTTCATCAGGGTACTGCGCCCGTGATGTATGTACGTATCAATCGCCTCAGAGGCCACTTTCCCAAGTGGCACAATCCGCTCTTTGTTTCCTTTGCCAATACAGCGGATAAATCCCATCTGCAGATGCACATCAGAAATTTTCAATTCACACAGCTCTGTAACACGCAGACCCGTAGCGTACATGCATTCAAGCATCGCCTGATTCCGTTTTGCAAAGGCCGTCGTTCCTCCGGCTGCCGTCAAAAGCCGCTCCACTTCCTGAGTGGACAGCACGGTCGGAAGCTTTTTTTCTCCTTTGGGAATTTCAATCAATTCCGCAGGATCCTTTTTCACTACCTGCTCACGCAGAAGAAACTGGTGGAACGCCCGGACCGATGACAAAAAACGCGCCAGCGTAGCTGTAGAGCGTCCGGCTTCTTTTTGGGCATACAAAAAATCCACAATGTCCGCACGCTCAGTGTCCGCCCACGATTTCTTCTCCCGGAGCTGCATAAATCTTCTATAGTGTTCCAGGTCTCTTTGATACGACTGAATCGTGTTTTTGGAGAGGCCTTTTTCAACTTGGCAATAATGTATAAAGTCCAGTACCTCCGTGGTCATACGACCGCCTCCTGCTTCCCAATCTTCCCTTCTAAGAATAGCATAGTCGCTTATTAGTAGGGAAGGGCGAATGCGCCAGTAAATATACCGCTTTCATTATGCTGTACAATAAAAAAAGCACCGCTTTTTGTCAAAAGACGATGCCCGTACATATGTTAATTCGTGTGCAGCGAAGCAGCCTCCGCACTTTCTTTGTTCTTTTTTGCCTTCGCCTGACAGCGGTGGCAGACACCGTGGAATGTTAAACGATGATCTTTTACTTTAAACTGATAGTCTTTTTCTACAATCTTTTCGACCTCTGCAAGCAGGTCCTCCTGAATTTCATCAACCGTTCCGCATTCAATGCAGACGAGATGGTGATGAGAGTGGCTGGCTCCTTCTTTTCGAAGGTCATACCGTGAAACTCCGTCACCGAAGTTGATTTTGTCCACAACTTCAAGTTCATTAAGTAATTCCAGTGTTCTGTACACGGTGGCAAGACCAATTTCCGGCGCTTTTTCCTTCACCAGAAGGTACACATCCTCTGCACTTAAATGATCTTCTTCATTTTCCAAAAGCACCTGTACGGTCGCTTCCCTTTGCGGGGTCAGCTTGTAGCTCTGTTCATGCAGCTGTTTTTTAATACGTTCTACCCGATTTTCCAATTATCGCTACCTCCCTTATTCCTTCAAGGGTAATAAGCTTATTATAATAATTTTAAATAAGCCTGTCAATATAAAACCGATAACCATTCTCAGTTTAAAATCATTATAAATAAATTGGCATGAAATTTGCATATAGGCCTTATTTGTCCCGCAATTTCAGTCATTCAGACGTTGATTATCAATGAATCCCCTATGTGACAGATAAATGACGATATTCAATCTCAATTACCGCTGACCGAGAATGGTTTTTACATACTGCACCGCATACATGGTTTTAGCGTCATGGATTTCTTCTCTCTGGATCAATTCATCTGCTTCCTTCACACTTACTTCCATCAGTTCAATAAATTCATCCTCTTCGGTTTCCGGTTCTCCGGCCTCCAGTTCGAACGCCTCATACAGATGAACAATTTCGTCTGCAAATCCGGGGGAGGTGTAAAATGAAGCAATTTTCTGCAGGCGCCCTGCAGTGTATCCGGTTTCTTCCTTTAATTCCCTGGCCGCTGTTTGTTCGGGACTGTCAGTGCCCTCGAGTTTTCCGGCCGGTATTTCCACCAGCGGCTTTTCTAGCGGCTTCCGGTACTGCTTCACCATAACTATTTTTTCTTCCGGCGTGACCGCTACCACCGCAACCGCCCCGCTGTGATTAATCACTTCCCGTTTGCTGCTCCGCCCGTCCGGAAGCGTTACGTCATGCACTGATAAATCGACGATTTTCCCTTCGAATATTGTTTTCTTAGTCGTTGTTTTTTCTGTAAAATCCATCGTCAACGTCCTTTCTGCATCGAATATGATTCATTCGTTTTAGTTTACCAGTCTTTTACTGTCTGTGAGAATAGTCATTTGCTTATTTTCACTCTTCCTAATTATCACCAGATTTGCTACACTATCCAAGTAATCTGATGGAGGAGTTGGACCCATGAATATTTTTGAAGCTATTTTTCTGGGAATCGTCCAGGGAATTGCAGAATTCCTGCCGATTTCAAGTACCGCCCATATCATCATTGCAGAATTTCTCCTCGGCCATTCGATCCCCGGACTCTCATTTGAAATTTTCCTGCATCTGGGATCAATCGTAGCCGTCATGTTTTATTTCCGCAAAGACATTCTTCATCTGATTCAGGTATTTTTCCGGTACATTGCCAAACGGCGCCGGGAGGACCGCCCTGAATTTTTCCTTTGTTTGTACATAGTACTTGCCACCGTTATTACCGGCATTCTTGGTGTCTTCCTTGAAGATTCGCTTGGCAGCGCCCTGAAAACGCCGGTGATGATCGCTATATCGCTCACCCTTACCGGCATTTTTCTCATCATTATCGAGCGGGCCTATACCATTGGCAGCCGTACAGTTAATGAAATGACGACGCTTGATGCGGTCATTGTTGGCCTCGCACAGACGGTGGCTGTCATTCCAGGTATTTCAAGATCCGGAAGCACGCTGATTGCCGCATTGTTTTCCGGCCTGGACCGGGAGACGTCGGTCCGTTTTTCATTTCTGCTGTCGATCCCTGTCATTTTAGGATCAACAGTGCTCGCCCTCGGTGATATTACAGATGGCAGCCTCGCTTCTATTGGGGCAGTATCGCTTGTTGCTGCATTCATTGCCTCACTGATCACTTCATGGCTTGGCATCGTCTGGCTGATAAACTTCCTGAATAAAGGAAAGCTCACCTACTTTGCGATCTACTGCTTTCTACTCGCGCTTGTGACTATTTTATTTCTCGATCCAGGAAGTACAGTAGTTGAATAACGATTTATAACATAAAAATCCAGCCGGGGCCGGCTGGATTTTGTATTTCATTATTTTTTTACAGTGACTGTCGCTACCACCGTTTCTCCCGCTTTCAGGCGGTTCTCACTGTTCATCTGAATGTTTTCCACCTGATCGCCTTCCGTGAATACGACCGGTGTGATTTTGCTGGCAGCTTTTTCACTGATCACATCCATATCAAATTCCATCAGCAGCTCCCCCTCTTCGACGCTGTCTCCCTCGGATACTTTGCATGTAAAGCCTTCTCCGTCAAGAGACACCGTTTCAAGACCGATATGAATTAATACATCCAGGCCTTCTTCGGAACGAATACCGATGGCGTGTTTCGTGGGAAAGATTTGCTCTACCTTCCCTTTGACCGGGGAAAGAATAATTCCTTCCGATGGATCCACCGCAAATCCTTCTCCCATCATTTTTTCTGAAAATGTTGGATCCGGCACTTCTGTAATATCAACGAATGCTCCGCTGACTGGTGATTTTATTGTAACGTCTACAGGCTTTTGCTCTTTTCCAAATAATTTTTTTAACATATCATTCACTTCCTTTTTATATAGTCACAACTGCGTTCAAGCTGTGCGGATGCTTTAGTAAGTGTAACGAACTTCACGCCTGCGCACAAACCTTCCGGAACATTTTTATCATTACAAGCTACATAATGCAGACGAAACGCTCTTTTTTGAACGCTTGTACAATACGTTTTAAATGAGCAGGAAGAAGGAATAGGACTCTATTCTAATTGTATATACCTTCTTTTTGCAGCAATTTAAACCTGATTTCCATACATACAGTCAAACGTAGGAGGTGCGCAGATGATTACGGAAAATAAGCAGCCGCTTTTTGAAAAGTTGTTTTATTTGTATGACCGGCGCTTGATCCAAAAGCATTTTTCTGCCGTACATATGCACAACAACAGCATCTACACCGATGATGCTGCGCTTTTTTATGTCAATCACAGCAACTGGTGGGACGGCCTTTTAATCTACTTTTTAAATAAATACTGGTTCCGCCATCCCGGCTACGTCATGATGGACGAAGAAGGACTGCGTGAATTTCCTTTCTTCCGCAGGCTCGGGGCCTATTCGGTGGACCGCAGCAGCCGCCGGGACGTTATCCATGCCCTCCGCTATACAGAAGAGAAGCTCGTAAACGGCCATCACGTTTGGCTGTTCCCGCAGGGGGCGGAAATCCACGCCGATCATTTTCCGATCACCCTTCAGCCCGGCATTTCCTACCTTCTTCCCAGGGTGGACGTTCCATTTGTACCGGTTACGATGCACTACACATTTTTGCATCATCAAAAGCCTGAAATTTTTATCAATATTGGCCCACCGCTCCCGCGGACACCGGAAAACCTCGCTTCAAGAGCGGCAGCCCAGGATGCACTTGAGCGCCATCTGCAGCATCAGTGGGACGAGATGCGTGAAGACATCGCGTACGAGCACCTGGACAACTACACTACTGTTTTGAGAGGTTCGCAGACAATGAGCAGCTGGTGGACCGGCCTCCGGCAGAAAAAATAGAAAGGACGCCCGCCATGTTTCTATGGATTCTCGTATGTATCCTCAGTGCCTGGACGATATTTACGTTCATTAATGTGTGGACTCTGCCTTCTCTCGCCTCTTTTTCTTTTCCAAAGCGCCCGGGCTTAATCAGCGTGCTTGTACCGCTTCGCAATGAAGAACGAAACGTGCCGGCGCTTGTGCGGAGCCTCCGCCAGGCCGACGATCTAAAAACAGAATTCATCTTTCTCGATGACCATTCCACGGACCGCACAAAAATGCTCCTCCAGGTTGCTGTCCGCTCTTGGCCCAATGCACGTTACATTGAAGGGACTGCGCTTCCGGAAGGCTGGAACGGCAAGGTGCATGCCTGTCATCAGCTTTCCCGGGAAGCTTCCGGACAGTATTTGTGCTTTATTGATGCTGACGTACGAGTGCACGCGGATGCCCTTCGATGGGCAGAGGGCGCTCTTCAGAAGCATGACGCCGGCCTGGTTACCGGATTTCCTCATTTCAAAACAGAGGGCTTCTGGGGCCGGCTGCTTGTGTATATGCAGCATTTTGTCGTGTATGCCCATCTTCCTGTTCCAGTTGCCAACCGCACCACCTGGAGGGCTTTTACTGCAGCGCACGGAGCTTTTTTATTTTTCAGCCGGCCGGCCTATGACCAGGCAGGTGGACATGCCGCTGTTAAACAGGCACTCGTTGATGATATGGCGCTTGCCCAAAATATAAAATCACAGGGTTTAAAAACACTGCTTGTTTCTCCGGGCTCGGCCGTTACCTGCTATATGTACAAGTCGAGCAGGGAAGCGTGGCTTGGCTTCAGTAAAAATATTTTCCCGGGGATCGGCCGCTCAGCAGTCATTGCTGTGGCAGTCATTGCTGTGCATACGCTTTTTTTTATCGTGCCGGCCTTTCTTCTGCTCGCTGCCGTTGTTCTAGCCGAGTGGCAGCTGGCCATTCCATATGTGCTGACAGCTGTGCTTCGCACCGGCATTACCATAAAAGCTTCCCACCCGTGGTGGACGGTACTTGTTCAGCCTCTTTCTTCGGGGGTCATGATCGCTGTGCTGCTGTACTCGATTTATTTGGATAAAACGAAAAAAGGCTACTCTTGGAAAGGGCGGACCTACCAATGACCACTACTGCTGTTATCGGTGCCGGGCTCGGCGGCTTAAGCGCTGCCATCGTGCTCGCCAAAACCGGCCAGAATGTTACTGTATATGAAAAAAACGAACGGGCTGGAGGAAAGCTCCGCCTGTTCCAGCTTGGAACCCACGCATTTGATTACGGACCCAACACCATTACGATGCCGGATATATTTCGCCGCGTGCTTGCTTTTGCCGGCAGGGAGCCCGAAAATCTCCTTCCGTTCAGGCAGCTGCCGGAGCACACCCGTAATTATTTCCCTGACGGCAGCACGCTCGAGGTTTCTTCAGACGCCGCCGAAACAAAACGGGCTATTGCCCGCCTTTCGGAAGCAGACGCCTCACGGTACGATGACTACCTTCGGGAGGTCAAGCGGCTTTACAAGCTCGCCACGGCAAATTTTCTGCAGCGCACCTTTGAGTCACCGTTGGATTACCTTTCCCCGGGGCTTGCCCTTGCTCTTCGCAAAGTGCGTCCGGCTACTACCATGCATGCTTTCCACCGCCGGTTCTTTAAGCATCCGGATGTACAGCAGGCGTTCGACCGTTATGCGACCTATATCGGTTCTTCTCCGTACGATACCCCGGCAACGTTTGCGCTGATTGCCCACCTTGAGCTTGCTGATGGCGTATACTATACTCCGGGCGGAAATGTGAAAATTGCCGATGTGTTTTATGAAACGGCCAGAGAGCTTGGTGTCACCTTTTCGTTCAATGATCCTGTGCACCACGTCTCCAAACACAATGGACATGCTCAAACTGTTTATGCGGCCTCGGGCTCTCTGGAGGTGGACAGCGTGGTACTAAACGGTGACCTTCTCAGCCAGTATCCGCTGCTTTTCCCGGCCTCCGCTCAGCAAGACCGAACAGTTCCAAAGAATCCTGAGCCATCGATTTCCGCGTTTGTAATCATGGCCGGGCTGAACACCCGCCTGTCGCAGTTGAAGCATCATCAGGTGTATTTTTCTGCGGATTATCCTGAAGAATTTGAACAGCTTAAGCATGGATTGTTTCCGGATGATCCGACCGTTTATATCAGCAACTCTTCGTACAGCGACCACGGCCAGTCCCCGGATGGCGACAATCTGTTTATTCTAATTAATGCCCCGGCACTTCCCGGAGGCGCTATGACAGAGGAAGAAAAACAGTCCTACAAAAACCTGGTATACGACAAGCTGGAGGAATTTGACCTTTTTCTGCGTCCGCATATTGTGGAAGAGCAAGTACTGGGTCCGTCTTATCTCGAAGAGACATTTGGCGCATACAAAGGCTCCATTTACGGTCTTGCCTCCAACCGTCGGAAGGATGCGTTTCTGCGGCCCTTCAACCGCTCCCAGGATTTGAAGAATGTTTATTTTGCCGGCGGCTCCACCCACCCCGGCGGCGGTTCGCCAATGGTAACCACCAGCGGCGTTCTGGCTGCCTCCGCCCTGCTTAAGGATAATGGCATTCTGCTCGACTTCTGGGGAAATAGATGACCGAAACAGCCTTCTGCCTTTCCATATCACCGGCACATACAAACAGCCCCGCTTTTATCGTGAGCGGGGCTGTTTTCATTAGAAGGATGATGATTATTTATTTTTAAAATCGCCTTTTTTATCCTGGGCAACGCCTTTAAGCTTATCTTTCTTTCCTTCACGCTGCATTTTTGAATTGTTTGTCGCGCTTCCCATCCGGTCTTTTGCTTCTCCCTTAACCTTGTTCGCGTTTCCTTTTAGTTTGTCACCAAAACCCTTTTTACTGCTCATCTGTGATCCCTCCATGATGTCTGTCTACAGCAGGAGTTCCCTTCAGCAGCCGTCGTCAAACGGCAGAGTTTCGATTTGTGTATTATTTGCAGTTTTTCACCAGACCGTCCAGCCGCCATCGACGACGATCGTCTGTCCGGTTACCATATCGGAGGAAGCCGAGCTGAGAAAAGCGACCGCTCCGAACAGATCCTCGGGACAGGCCAGCCTGCCAAGCGGAATTCTGGCAAGCACTTCCTTTTTAAATTTTGTATCCTCAAACATTTTTTCTGTCATTGGAGTTTCAATAAAGGTCGGAGCTAAAGCATTAACGTTGATGCCGTCAGAAGCCCACTCAATAGCCAGGGATTTTGTCAACTGTGTAACGCCTCCCTTGCTCGAGCTGTAGGCAGCGCGGTTGTAATACCCCACAAAAGCCATCTGGGAGGACATATTGATGATTTTGCCCTGTCCTGCTTTACGCATCCACCTGCCCGCTGCCTGACAGGCAAAAAAGACGCTTTTTAAATTAATGTCATGGATGCGGTCCCACTGCTCCTCCGTTACTTCTTTCGCCGGAGCCGGGATATTCGTCCCGGCATTGTTCAGAAGTACGTCGATCCGGCCGAACCGTTTATAAATGCCCTCAAACAGTTCATCCAAATGTTTTATTTCAGTTAAATCAAATGGGAACGGCTCGGCCGGTTGACCTTTCTCCTGAATTATCCGGGCTGTTTCCTGTAAAGCCTGCTCCTCCCTGGCTACCAGAGCCACACGGGCACCGGCCTCAGCCAGCATGACCGCTATTTCTTTTCCAATGCCTTTGTTAGCGCCTGTAACGACCATCGTTTTTCCTTCTAAAGAAAACAGATTAGGGCTGATGGCTTTCCCTCCTTTTATGAATACGTATACATTAACAGGCAAGCTTTTATCAACTATTTACATAATAAGCGGCTCAATATCGCGCCGGTGTTCAGTCAGTCGTGCTGTATCTTTGCACACGTAGTGACGCCTGGGCCTTATGTCCCTCGAAGCCTTCGAGCTCACACAGCCGTTCGGCGTATCTGCCTATTTCAACACTGGCTTTTTTTGTCACGCGCTGATACGTACAGTTTTTTAAAAACTTGCCTACCCATAAACCGCCCGTATATTTTGCCGCCTGCTTGGTCGGGAGTGTATGGTTGGTTCCAATTACTTTATCCCCGTAGGCGACATTCGTTTCCGGCCCAAGAAAGAGTGCTCCGTAGTTTGTCATGTTTTCCAGAAAGTAATCCGGATCCCTGGTGAGGACTTCTACGTGTTCATAGGCGAGCTTGTCCGCCTCCTGAACAGCTTCCTCCACATTTTCCACGACGATGATAGAACCATTATCCTGCCACGCCTGCTCTGCGACTTCCGCTGTCGGGAGGGTTTTTAACTGACGGGCAATTTCCTCCTCCAAAGACTCGGCAAGCAATTGGGACGTTGTAATGAGGGCCCCCGGGGATGTGGGCCCGTGCTCTGCCTGACCGAGAATATCGGTGGCTACCATTTCGACATCGGCTGTTTCATCAGCAATCACGAGCGTTTCGGTCGGGCCTGCAAATAAGTCAATGCCCACTCTGCCGTACAGCTGCCGCTTTGCTTCCGCTACAAAAGCGTTGCCTGGACCGACGATCATATCCACCGGCTGAATTGTCTCCGTGCCGACAGCCATCGCAGTCATTGCCTGGACTCCTCCCAGCAGATAGATTTCATCCGCTCCGGCCATATGCATGGCTGCCACCGTGGCTGCCGGTATTTCCCCGTTAGTCGGAGGCGTGCAGGCGATCACTCTTTCGACCCCGGCTACCTTCGCTGTGACAATACTCATGTGGGAAGAAGCCACCATTGGATAGCGTCCGCCCGGAACAAAGCAGCCCACACTGTTCACCGGGATATTTTTATGTCCTAAAATCACGCCGGGCCGCGTTTCCACTTCAATATCCCGGATGGACTCCCGCTGATGCCGGGCAAAATTTTGAATTTGCGACTGGGCAAAGGTAATATCATCAATCACCTGCTGCGGCAGTTCATCGATCACCTGCTGAATGGTTTCCGGCGACAGTCGGAACGTTTCCGGCGACCATTTGTCGAATTTTTCCGAGAGCTCCCGGACCGCTTTATCTCCCCGCTGCTCTACGTCATGAATGATCCCCTGCACCGCCTGCTGAACCTTTGTATCCGCCTCCTGATTTTCCTGATCGCTTTTTCCTCGTTTCAAATAAGTGGCCATCAAGCATCCTCCTTTTTTTGAATACGTATTCAACATAAAACAAACCAACAATTTTGTAAACGCTTTATTAAATAACCTGGCGTCCCCTCATAAAAAATACGGCACCTGTTTACCATAAACAGGCACCGTATCATTAAAAATTAACCCCACACCTTTATTTCACTTTTACCAGCCTGCAGCTGCCCAATTGGTCCCGGCACGTCCGTTTTGGCTTTTTGCTTTCCTAGGAAGTCATTGTCTATCCGGAGCCCGCTTCCGTCCGGGTTTTCAAAATCCGCATCCACGATACGCGCGCGCTCCAGGTTTCCTGTATGCTTTACCTCCCCGCGCATTTGTTCAAATTCATCAGGCAGTTCACAGGAAAGGTACACCTCATCCCCTTTTTCAATTATCATAAGCTGAGGCTCAAAAGCGTTTTTAGTTAATGCCTCCTGCTCTCCTTCAAACGGAACGGCTCCATTAAAGTAAGCATTATGATTAATATAGACCGGCTGCTCTATGCTGTGGAACGCTTCATGGTCCCCACCTACCTGATCCACCTTTTCGATATACTCCTCAAGTGACCCCGTGTATCCGTTAAAATGGGATGTGCCCACATCAGCCAAATCTGATTTTCCTACAAACAGGTTATTATAAAAACGGTCATCCCCGCCGTACACAGGCGCAAATCCTGATACCTCCGTGCTGTGGGGCACGTGATACGGTGTGGCCCGGTCCAGCATCTTCTTGTGCACCATTTTGCCCGCAATCAGATTATTGACGTAAGCTCCGCCCTGCGCATGATTATCCAGGGCATAGTCTGCTGTTAAAATGTTATGGTCCACCACATACGGCCCGCTGCTCACTTCTACAAAAAGATCGCGGCTGTTCCTATAAAATAGGTTTTTACTTACTCTTGTACCCTGGGTCTGCCAGTCGAGCCACACCCCAAGCGAGCAGTCATGGATACGGTTGCTGTGAATTTGGACATCAATTGCTGCGTGCAGTTTAATCCCCGCAATCTCATGGCCAAAAAACTCCCGCTTTAACGCAATGTTATAAATGTGGTTATGATAGATCTCGCTGAACACGCAGCCCAGATGACCGACCACCGCGTTCTGGCCGCAATCATAAATGGTGTTGTCGCGGATAATGTGAGAGCCGATGCGCTCCTTGCTCCAGCCAATCTGCCGGGCCAGAAACACAGATTCCAGCTGGTACTGATAGCCCGGTTTGTCCTTTCTTTTCGTCCGGTAGTTGTCCCCGGTGGATGCTTCCTTTCCAATACTGATCGCACTGCATTTGGAATCGTGAATCACGTTGTTTTCAATAACCCATCCCTTGCTCCAGTTCGGGCCGATCAATCCCGGCTGATCCGCTGTCGGAGGGGTCCACGGCGTTGCTGCTTGGGCCATTTCAAACCCCTGCACCGTGATATAGTTGAGCCCCGTCAATTCCGGGTAAAAGCAGGCTTTCCGAACGTTTATTTCCACCAGCTCTTTATTCGGATCAGCTTCTTGAAAATTGGCGAAAATTGTTGTGTGGCTGCTGTCTGCTTCCGCATACCAACGGTACGTTGTCTGCTCCGGGTGAAGGACAGGAACAGTCGTTTTTGTCCAGTGGTCCAAAACCTCAGTCTGTTTTTCGGGATTCAGCACTTCCGTAAAGGTTTCTGCTTCGTAAAAAGACATTCCGTTTAAATATACATCGCCCAGATGCCTGCCCGGGTTATGGACGACCCAGTCCCCGAATATTTTTTCAGTAAACGGGTTGTAGTCGCCAAATAATGTGTTTGGAACCACTGCCTTCCAGACCGTTCCCTCCACCTGTTCCCAGTAGTCAATTTGTTCCGAACCTTTAATCACTGCTTTTTCTCCGGGAGCAGCGGTATATGTAATTCTCCGGTTCTCACTACGGCCTCCATTTCGCGGCTTCACCCATTCTCTATATTCACCTTCATGCACCACTACGGTGTGTCCCGCGGCGGCCAGTGAAGCTGCTTTATTAATTGTTAAAAAAGGATTTTCTAGTGTGCCTTCGTTTTTGTCAGATCCGTTTTTTGCTACGTGATATTCAAATGCCATGAAGCTTTCCCCCTTCTATCAATCTATTTTTATTATAGGCGGGCAGCTGCTTATGCTTCTATTCAAAAAATAGTATAATATAAGACAATATTAGTGTTTCTGAAAGGGGGATACGGCTTTGGTCTTTTTTGAGCCTCACGGAGTCGAAGAACAGGAATCATTTCAAAGTATTACCTTAACTAATTTCAGCTTTCCGCTTCACTTTCACCGTGCCTATGAACTGATCATTGTCCATGAAGGACAGGTGCGGGTAACCATTGATCAGAAAGAGTATCTTCTGCAGCAAAATCACGCGGCCTTTATTTTTAATAATCAGATGCATGAATTTACCACGGTCGGGCATTCCGCTATTACCATTATTATTTTTTCTCCTGAATTGATCGGCCGTTTTTTTATGGATTATAAAGGCTTTATCCCTGTAAATAACGCGTTCTCTCTTTCGCCGGACGTACAGCTGCCGCCCCGGGGTTCCGTCTACAGACAGAAAAGCTTTTTGTATGGCATATGCAGTACTTTAGAAGAAAACACCGATTTCAAGCCCGTCCAATATTCAGCGAAAACGAAAATACTTCATCAAATACTTTTGTATGTGGATAATAATTACGCCGCCGAATGTACATTAAAAGCGGTGGCTGAACATTTGCAGTATGACTATCCCTACCTGTCCAAGCTGTTTGTTCAAATGGCAGGCATGACATTTACCGAGTACTTAAACTATTACCGGATATCGCGTGCCTGTTATTTACTGAAAAGCAGTCAGCAGCCGATTGGGGAAATTGCTGCAGACTGCGGCTACAGCAGCCTCCGCTCATTTAACCGGAACTTCCAGGCATTTGTCCGCGATTCGCCCCGCAAATTTCGGGAGCTTTCATCCCAACAGACTTAATTACCGGTGGAGGATTTCGTGATCCGGAGAAATGAATTCGCCTTCCGTTGAAATTCATACGAAACAAAGACCTCTTCCACCACATAACCTTTCGTTGCTAAATATTCAATCACTGTGTCCAGGTGTTCGTACCGGTCGCCCTTCAGATCCACCAACGGAAAAATGCGCACTTCCTCTTTTGCTACTCTCAGTAATTCTGTGAGTGTGTCGATGTGAAATTCATAGCTCAGGTGGTCGGCATACATAAACAGAAAATGGGCGGACAAAATCAGGTCGAAGGCGCCGTCCTCAAAGGGAAGCACCGGCAGTACCGCTGGAACATACCGCCCGCCTGAATTACGCATATCTTCCGAACAGTCGTGCAGCGCCTGTGTACGTCTGTTTTTCAAATCCTCTATACTGCTTATGTAATTCCATTCATAATTATCTTTGGCTTTCGTTATATGTGCAGCCGCGTGCTCAATATCCTGAAGGCCTTTTTGATTCAGATCTTCACCACGGTGATCATACGCAATATCACAGGCTGTTACCTCTGCTCCCAGCCTGTTTGCCACGGCCGTAAACGAACAGGCCCCGGCCAGGCAATCAAGAATGCGGCTTCCCTGAATCCTTGCTTTGGAAAGTGCAAACATATCCAGATATTCATCAAATGTGCGTCCGATAAAAATAATACGATCCAACTCAAGCTTCGTTTTCTTCTCTCCACTCAACTCTGCTCACCTCAAATAAAAAAGATTACCCTCACGGTAGCACAAGTCTGTCCCCAAGGTAAGCTATTTACATATTTTAGATTCTGCGTCTAAGAGCACTTGCGATAATCACATACAACATGATTTTCAGGAAGGTTAATAGTGTTACATATATTCGTTTACAGGGTATCGGTAATATGATTAACAAAATTTTTCGGAGTTTAGAAGTGCTTATGAGTTGAGGAAAGGAGTAAATTTTAATGAAACAGCGGCTTAAAATTATCATGGTTACTCTTCTTATGGTTACCTCTTCAAGCTTTCTTGCAGCCTGCGGGGATGACGAAGAGTCCGACGGCATGCCGGAAGAAATTCCAAACAACGAAGATGAATAACGACAAAAATGCTCTGCGTGTCTAAGCACGCAGAGCATTTTCTTTTTTATTTATAAACGAAACGAGGGTGGAGGTTACGCTAACGATCCTCCGTCAACGACCATCTCGTCCCCGGTTACAAACCGGGATTCTTCGGAAGCATAGTACAGGGCGGCGTAGGCAATGTCCACCGCTTCCCCGTGGTGGGGCGGAAGAGGCACAACGTCCTGATTATCCTCTGAAATGGTTTTCTGTCGCTCGCCCATGATTGGCGTCCGGATCGGGCCGGGATGAATGCTGTTTGCCCGAATGCTTTCTTCGGCAAAGTGCGCAGCCACGTGCTTCGTCATCGAACGTATCGCCCCTTTGGCTGCACTGTAGGCTGTGCCATTGCCGCCAGCCGCTCCGGACCCGGTTAAGGCGGCCATCGAAGCTATATTAATTATCGATCCCTGACCCACCTTCTGCATTTCCGGAATTACCTCGCGCATTCCGAGAAAGTACCCGGTCGAATCCACGTTCATGACTTGATTCCATTCCTCCAGGGAGGTTTCGAGAATTTTGCTCGGATAGTGGATGCCTGCATTATTTACCAGAATATCCACCTGCCCGTAGGTATCCACCGCTTGTTGAACCGCCTTTTTCCAATTTTCCTCTGAGGTGGTATCCAGCTCGAAGGCAGTAATGTCTGCCCCCTCGTCCTGTATTTTCTTTACTTCCTCCTGCAGCAGGTCGATCTGAACGTCGGCTGCTATAACCTTCGCCCCCTCTTCTGCAAACAGTCTGGCGGTGCCGAGGCCAATCCCGCCGGCTGCCCCGGTCACAATTGCAACTTTGTTTTGTAAGCGTGCCAATCTAGTTCCTCCTTCAATGATTCAGACTCATCCGTTTTCTCTCGTATAAATACCCATTATGCGTGGCAGGTAATCAATACCCCTTGGGATGGTATAATTTATACAAATCCATAAAGTCTTAAGGAGGGGTTCTTAATGGATGAAAAGAATAGCTCTATTCAAAAGCTGTCTCCCGAACAAAAGAAATCTATTCTGGCAGCACTCGAAGACCGTTTCGAACAGCACATGCACCGCCATAAAGAGTTAGTATGGGCTTCTGTCTTGGAAAAGCTTGAGCCAGACGACGAAAAACTGTGGTCATTGAACGAAATGGAAGCGACCGGCGGAAAACCGGACGTGATTGGCTATGGCCGTGAAGAGAATAAATATTTTTTCTGTGACTGCTCGACCGAAAGCCCTAAAGGTCGCCGAAGCGTCTGCTATGACCGCGAAGCACTGGACTCAAGAAAGAAGCATAAGCCTGAAACAACTGCTGTCGACATGGCTCAGGCTATGGGTATCGACCTTTTAACTGAAGAGCAGTACCACACTCTTCAGCAGCTGGAAACAGTTGATATGAAAACGTCAAGCTGGATTCAGACGCCCGTGTCTATAAGAAAACGGGGCGGCGCTTTGTTTGGCGACCACCGGTACGGCCGCACGTTCGTCTACCATAACGGTGCCGAATCTTATTACGCCGCGAGAGGCTTCCGGGGCATACTGAAAGTATAAAACACTATTTCAATTCTTCGGCGCTTCCTTTGATCCGGGTGTTTACAATTTGATGATCTTGTACAAACGTTTCCGATTCAATCATGCTCGGTTTTCCCATAGCGACTCCCTGAACAATGCGAAAGGTATTCCACCCTTCCTTTACTGGAGGCCAAATCTTATGAGCCGTTAAATAAGCGCCTAAGGCCGAGGCAGCCACCCCGGTGGCCGGGTCCTCCGGGTATCCGGCTCTTCGGGGAAACTGGCGTGCCTGCACGTATTTTTCGTATTGTTGTGAAACAGCGAAAGGATAAAATCCGGTCGTGTTGAACTCGTCACATAAACCCCAGAGATAATTAAAATCAGGCTGAAGCGCGTTCAACGTTTCTACGCTTTTTAAAGGGATCATTAATTTATAACGGGACGTGGAAACGGATTGCACCGGCCATGCCGCCAGTTCCTCTGGTTTAATATTCAGCGCCCGGCCTATTTCTTTTTTCGACGGAACGGTGTTCAGAAACCCGGGCGGAAACTGTTCGACACTTATCTCCAGCTTTGAATCATGCTTTTCCCATTTTACATTTACAGGCCCAAGCATGGTCTCCACAACGACCGGGGAATGGCCAATGGCTCCTTTATTCACTAAAACCGTGATGCTCCCTATGGTGGCGTGAATGCACATTTCCATTTCGTGGGAGGGGACAAAGAAACGAAGCTTCAGATCACAATCCGGTCGGGTGGAGGACATAACGAAGGCTGACTCATGCGCAAGCTCCTTTGTCATCTGCTGCATTGTTTTTGTGGAAAGATGATCCGCGTCCAAAACGACTGGGCACGGGTTACCTCCGCCCTTTTCCATCGAAAACACGGTGGTGTGTACAACCTGATAGCTCACTTTTCTCCCTCATTTCATTAGCTTTCAGGTTTATTATAGCACTTAGAAGGCCTTTAACATCCGTCTCTTTTATGCGTCTTGGTTAAACGTCTCCTGAATCTGCCCCATCATCATGAATCCTGCAACCTCCCCGCCGTTCGCCGCTGCCGCTATCAGCTGGCTGCCAAAGTTGTCCTTTTCTTCACCTGCCACATACAGGCCTTTCACAGAGGTTTCTCCGAACTGACTGAGCACAAACCGCCCGTTTTCATCCCGCTCCACGTCCAGACCGCTTAAAAATTCATAATTGGTGTTCCAGTGCACATACGTAAAAGCACCCTCTACCTCCACCGTTTCCCCGCCGGCCATTCTAACAGCCTGAAGCTGTCCCTTCTCTCCAGACATTTCGTCAATTTTCTCCAAATGATAAGGAATATTTTTCTCTTCCAGTATCTTCTGATTTTCTTCGGTCAGGCTCGTGTGGCCGTCGGTGAATACTTCAAGTTTGTTTGTCCAGTTGGAGAGAAGCATCACCATATGCATGACCCGCTCGTCCGGATTAAGGACGGCAAGCTTTTTGTCTCTCATTTCCCAGCCGTCGCACCACGGGCAGTAAAAGACGCTCTGCCCGTAATAGTGTTCGATATTTTTAATCTCCGGCAGCTGTTCGATTAAGCCCGAGGCAACCAACACCTGTTTTGAATGAAACTGTCCTGTCAGCGTTCGAACGATAAAGCCGTCATTCTGCTGCTGCACTGCAGTCACTCTATCCTCTAACAGCTTATTGCCCCCGTACTTCAGCGCATCTTCTCTGGCCCGCTTCCGGAACGTCTGCGGAGTCACTCTGTCCTGGGTTAAATAGGAGTGCGTTTCATGCGTTACAATGTTTCTCGGCTTATCCTCATCAATAATCAGCGCCCTTTTTAATCCTCTTCCAAAATAAAGCGCCGCACTTAATCCAGCCGGTCCTCCACCAATAATAATTACGTCGTACATCATTTTAAAACTCCTTCCTGTATATTAAAGATTCTTTTTATCTATAATTATAATAAAGCAAAAAGGATCTGCTACACCGTCAAATCCTTCAGCTTTTTGTTTTTTAGCGTGCTGATTAAATTTTCCTGCGCTTCCATCATGACTGCCTGAATTCTGCATTCCTCTCCGTGATCAAAGCTGTCTTCAAACAGCGTCTGCACGCCGTCGATCGCCACCACAATATCGTACACGCTCACGTTTTCCCAGTTCTGCTGCAGCCTGTATCCGCCTTTGGCACCGCTCGTCGAGCTAATGTAATTCGCCTTTACGATACGCGTTAATACTTTGGATAAGTACGTGGTAGACACATTCAGTGCTAACGATAAATCCTGGACCGGGATTTTGGTTGTCTCCCCATCACGATGAATCATATACACCAGCGCATGCAGGGCGTAGTCGGTGGCTTTTGAAAATTTCATATCGTTTTTCACTTCCAATTATAGATATTATAAATCTATTATATACTTATATTTTTTATTTCACAAGATTAAATACTAAAAACCAAAATAAAAAGACTGATGATGGAGGGCATTCTCCAGCACCAATCTTTACAATTTCAGGGTCGTTCCCCTGTATTTCTTGAAACAGGTTAAGCCACTGTAACATCCACGTCAATGTTTCCGCTTTTTGTTTTTTGCCCAACGTCAGGTTTATCATTAATGACTTTTGAAACCGTAGCAATTGAAACCCCCGCCTTTTCGGCCACATCGTATATGGTTGGTTTCATGTTTTTCCTCTTTCTCTTCCTTATTGGCTGCCCTTTTCCTTCAACGTTTATACCTATTAACAATTTATTATAAACAAATACACATGAAATATTCAATTACTTCCCTTTTTAACGAATACAAAAAGCTTTTATAAGCACCGTTTATGTTGAAGCCATTTCATGAAGAGCCTTTTCTACATAATAATAGGCAGTGTTCGCGCACTCCTGTTTGTCCATATTCCAATATTCTTCACGAAAAAGCTCCAGGCTGGCAACCCCATCGTAGCCAATACGCTCCAGAGTTTTTCCGATATCCCTCAATGGAATAATTCCAAGCGTCGGAAACACCCGATTTGCCTCCGTCCGCTCTTCTTCCGGAACTTCTTCAGCATCGTCAATATGAAAAATAAATAATTTATCTTTATTTAACTGCTCGAGATCCTCAAGTTTCGATTCTCCAATAAAGAAGTGGTAAGCGTCAAGCACCAGACCGACATTGGAATGATCCGCACGCGATACAATATCATCAGCCGTTTTCAACTCATTGACGGAAAAAGTTTTATAGCCAATGAATTCAAAAGCTATACTCACATTGTGTTTTGCTGCAATATCTCCCATACGCTTCAGCATCTGAGACGTATTTTCAATAATATCTTCCTTAGGTGTTCCCTCTGGTGCTTCGCTGGGAACAGCAATCACGTAGGGGCACCCAATTTTTGAAGCGATCCGGCACCAGCGCTCCGTTTCCTGCAGCATTTTCTGCTGTTCAAGCTCTGGTTTCATGTTAAAAAACTCAACGGAATTGATGGCGTAGGGACGCACTCCAGATTCTTGAAAGCGTTCAGCGAGCTCTTGGACTGAATGATCTTCCAAATAGGAATCGAGCTTATACGTGCGAAGTTCTAGTGTTTCAAACCCTGCCTTTGTCGCTACTTCAATGTCTTCGATTAAATTACATTGATTCGTTGTCGACCCGTTCAAACCTATTTGCACTTTAAAACCTCTCCTTTATTTATAACAAACTGGGAATTTACTGCATGTTTCGTGCCGTTTTATTTTATGAAGATTTAAACTGTTTATCTGCTTTTGTTTTGTTAGCTTTTGATTTTTGATCAAGCCAAATCTGTTCAATTTCTTCGAGAGATTTATTTTTTGTTTCAGGAACAAACTTCCAGACGAAAAAGAACGCGAATGTGCTCACCGAACCATAGATCAAAAATGAACCGACACCAAAAGCTGCATTTAACGGAGGAAACGTTGTGGAAGCTAATAAATTAGCTCCCCATACGAGCGTTACAGCGAAAGACATTGCCTGCCCTCTGATTTTGTTTGGAAACATTTCTGAAAGCATGACCCAAGCGACCGGTCCCCAGGTCATTTGGAAAAAGGCGACAAATCCTAAAATGAACACGAGGGTAGCCACACCGTAAATACCAGCAAAGAACAGCATTGCTACAGTCACTAAACAAATAGCACAGCCTGCTGAACCTAACAGAAGCAGAAATTTCCTTCCATTTTTTTCAATAAGGCGAATCGCGATCAACGAAACAACAACACCGATAACCCCTACTAAAATGGTTTGTAGCATCGAAGCAGATTGCCCGGCACCAAGACTTTCAAAAATTCTCGGAGCATAATAAAGAATAATATTAATTCCGATAAACTGCTGCAAAACAGCAATAGTAAATCCAACGATCAAAACCAGCTTACCGTAATAAAATAAATTAACTTTCTGTACTTTCGTATTCAATGATTCTTGAATGCTTGAAAGTGTACGATCGGCTATGTCCTTGGACCCATGCAATTTTTCCAGTACATTATATGCTTGAGTGTTCGAATTTTTAAGCGCCAGATACCTGGGGGTTTCCGGGATAAATAGTAGCAGGAAGAAAAACAGGGCTGCCGGGACGATCTCGGACGCAAACATCAGTCTCCAACCTGTATCATCTACCCATGCCGCTGACTGACCGCGAACAATGCCCCAGTTAACGATATATACTACGGTCTGGCCGAAAACGACTGCCATATTGTATAACACGACGAGCTTCCCCCGTATATGCTGAGGACTCATCTCACTGATGTACACTGGAGCGATTGCCGAAGCAAGACCTACGCCGATGCCGCCAAGGATGCGGTACAGATTAAAGGTAATCAAAAGCGATAAAGTCGGTTCGCCAGGAGTGAAAAACAGAATTTCCGGATAGGCAGAACCCAGAGCCGATAAAGCAAAAAGAGTTGCGGCAATAACTAGTGTGTTACGCCGGCCTATATTGTTAGCAATAATCCCCGACAACAGCGCACCAATGATACAGCCGGCCAATGCACTCGAAACGGTTAAGCCGTGAATTAGCGATCCTAACCCCAGACTATCTACGAGATACAGCTGAACCGATTGTTCCGCCCCTGCAATAACAGCCGTATCATAACCAAAAAGCAGTCCGCCCAATGAAGCAACCAGCGCCACTGACACAATATAAAAACTTTGATTGTTTCTCATTTGATGTTTAAGAGAGGGAAAACTCCCCCTCCTTCCCCCCTTTCATTCCTTAAAAGAAATAGAGTCAATACGAGGAACCATCTTCGTAACTCCAGGAAAAATGTTTACTATTATACGGATTGTTCTGCCAAAGAATTTCTCGCATGAATTACCTGTCTTTTTAATCACGTTTGCTTTTTCAACGTAAGCTGATTTGCTATAGAACCGCTTAAACCATCCAACAGGGTCTTTGCTTCTTTTTACAGCTCGTATACTTTGTCATGGTACAGTTCCTGCATATCGATCCGTTTTCCGTTATTCATATAGGAACGGGTGGCTGCGAGCGCTACCTGCATGTTAATTTTCGAATCCACGGATGTCACCCGCGGCTGCTCTTCGCCTTTGACACATTTGATAAACTGTTCGAGCTCCTGCACATATGCTTCCCGGAATCTCATCTGGAAATTCGGTACAATCTCATGATTGCTGCCTGTGCTGCTTTGAACCGTCACATCGCTGTTACGCAGGGAGCCGACAAAGATGGCTCCTTCTGTTCCAATGATTTCAGCCCGGATATCATGACCGTACGGGGAGTTCCGGCTTGCTTCCACATCACCCGCCCCGCCGTTTTCAAACTCCAGGTACGTAATCGCCTGGTCGACATCGTTGTATTCTTCCATAAATGGGTTCATCAAAATCCGTCCGTGACCGGAAACCGAAGAGATTTCCGAGCTCATTAAATACCGGGCAATGTCATAATCGTGAATCGAGCAGTCCAGAAAGATACCGCCGCTGTTTTTGATAAAGGAGGCCGGCGGAGAACCGCTGTCGCGGGTGAAGCCTTTAAAATATATCGGCCTGCCAATTTCCCCGGCGTCAATCCGTTGTTTGGCATCAAAGTATCCCGGGTCGTACCGGCGCATAAAGCCAACCTGGCAGATGACATCCGCTTGTCTCACCACATCAATGACCTCATCTGCTTCTTCAACCGTGGACGTGAGCGGCTTTTCCACAAATATCTGCTTGCCGTGCGCTGCGGCCTGTTTAATCATATCTGCATGCGTGCTCGTCGGTGTAACGATGACTACTGCATCAATGTCCGAGTTCTTGAACACTTCCTTCGGATCCGCGGTCCACGCCGGCACCCCGAGCTGGTCAGCGGCCCTTTGGGCATGCTCAGCGATCGGGTCGCAAATCAGCACAAGCTCTGCTCCCTTTACTTTATTCATCATGTTGCTTGCGTGAAACATCCCCAGTCTTCCAAGACCTAACACTGCTACTCGTACATCCTGTTGTGCCATGAAACTTCCTCCTTTAGTTCATTTCCACACTGTCTGGTTTATAAATGTCAGAAACGGCTGTCCAGCCGCGTTTGTGTACGGAACGATCGACGGCCTCCAAAATGGCCTGATTCCTCACTCCGTCTTCAAAATTCGGCGCTCCGCTCGTCTGATTTCCAATGTTATTCATAAGAGAAGCAACCAAATTGACGAAGGTGTGCTCGTACCCGAGGATATGGGCTGCGGGCCAATAATTTCCCGCAAAAGGGTGTTCTGCTTCGGTACAGTTAATCGTTTTGAATCCCTGAAGTCCCGCTTCATCTTCTTCAAAGTAAACTTCTAAATTATTCATGTTTTCCATATCCCAGCGGATCGATCCTTTTTCTCCGTTAATTTCAAAGCGGTTGCCCGCACGGTTGCCCCGGCTGAACCGGGAGGCTTCAAACGTTCCCATCGCCCCGTTCTCGAAGGTGGCAAGAAAAGCGGAGGCATCATCTACCGTTACTTCCCCCCACTCGCCTTCACGGATCTCTGTCTTTAGATTGTGTACAGTGTCACCAAGCGGACGCTCTTTAATAAAGGTCTTCATCATTCCCGCTACTTCGTCAAACTCCCCAACCAAAAACCTGGCAAGATCAATAATATGAGCACCCAGGTCCCCGAGCGTACCGGAGCCCGAGATATTTTTCTGCATACGCCAGGTAAGCGGATAATTCGGATCCATCAACCAATCCTGCAGAAACGTGGCACGGATGTGATAAATACGCCCCAGTTTTCCACTGTCAATCAGCTGTTTGGCAAACTGTACTGCCGGAGCGAACCGGTAATTGTGACAGAGCATATGAGTAACATTGTTTTTCTTTACCGCATCACGCATCCGCACGGCCTCTTCCACGGACAAGGCCAGAGGTTTTTCACACAGCACGTGCTTGCCGGCCTCCGCTGCTGCAACAGCAATCTCGCTATGGGTATCATTAGGAGTTACTATATCGACTAAATCAATATCGCTGCGGTTAATAAGGGAACGCCAGTCTGTAGCATGACGGGCCCAGCCCATCTTTTCAGCTGCCGGTCCGACTCGCGAGGAGTCCCTTCCGACGATCGTATCGAGTCTGGGCGTTACCAGGTTATCAAAGTAGAAGGGAACGTCCCGATACGCATGGCTGTGGGCTCTACCCATCATTTTGTAGCCCACCATTCCAACATTAATTGTTTTCTTTTCTTCTCCCACTGGTTCTCCACCTCCATGTTTTCTCTCTGTGCCAGAAGCTGTTCAATTTAGGTTACGAAATCCTGCAATACACTTAAGCGCTTAAGTAAAAATTAAAAATTTACGCTTTTATAAGAATAATTGTTTCATCTCAATTATGGAGCTGGCTGCGTCTTCATATAATTTTTCTCTCGGCTCTTCTCCCTTATCAGGATTAAACGGATCCTTGCCTGGAGGCAGGCATTCTAACGTGATGGTGCCGTTATAGCCGCTTTGTTTCACAATGTCAGCAAATGCTTGCCAGTTAAGACGTCCTTTGTTGATTCCCCGCCTATTAGTGTCTGCCACATGAATGTGAGCTAAAGCATCTCCTGCATCACGAAATGCTTCTTCAAAATTCGTTTCTTCAATATTCATATGAAACGTATCAAGCATTGTTCTCACTGAAGAATGGTTAACTTCTTTTACAAATCTACGAGCTTCGGCTCCGTTGTTGATAATACAGCTTTCATACCGGTTGAGTGGCTCTTGTACTAAAGTAATATTATTGGCTGCTGCATAAGGTGCTAATTCTTGCAAGGACTGTACAGCCGCGTTCCAGTTTTGCAGGGCCCCATCTTCAGGAGTCGATTTTCCGGGCGCACACGGAGACATCACAAAGTATTCTGCTCCAGCGTTAGCGACCCGATCGATTTGTTCGTGAAAATATTCGACCGCTTTTTTTCGCATTGCCGGATCTGTCTGGGACAGATCGGTTGTTTTATCGGGCCATCCTGCATTTGCTGTTATGCCGCGAATTGTTAACCGCAATTCGTCTGCTAGTGTGTTTAGCTCGCCCCAGTTGTAGTCATGGGCATGAATTTCAATTTCATCATATCCCATCTCCGCTACGTTTTGCATCGTTTGCTCAATCGGCTGATTGCCAAACACCCAGCTGCATATTGAAAACTTCATCTCCATTCTCCTTCCACGGGTTTTCTATATTTGTTTCAACGCTCTCACTCTGCTTGCAAAGTCTATTTCTTTACCCGTTCTGGCACTTTCATAAATGGCGTTCACTAACATCGTTAATTGATACGCGTCATCCACATCAACCGGAGGGGCAGTATTGTTGATCAACGCGTCGATAAACAGCCGGTCCTCTGTAATGTATCCGCCTTTTTCATAAAACGGAACCTGCGAATAATCTTCGGATATCATCTGTTGTTCGAGTCCCGGTGATAAGCGAACCGTCTCAAGCTCCGCTGTTGTCGCCGTAGCATATTTCCCGTAGATCTCGATTGCCTCGAATGGAAAGCTCCATCCGGAATGAGCAGAAGAGACAAGTGTAGCGATACCTCCATTTTCAAACGTTACGAGCACAGCAAAATCATCAAATTCGTTATCAGATAGGTTTTGTCTTGCTTCACATCGCACGGTTTTTACCGGTCCAAAAAAGTACGGAAGCAGATCAATCTGATGAATAGTGGTTTCATATAAAAACCCTCCCGTCTTACTTGAATCAGCTGTCCATTCCGGTTTCAGCAGTTCACCCCGGTTGAGTTTAAACTGACCCAGATATGGATCAAGCACTCCTTCCTCCATCCATTCTTTTACTTTTTTATGTGTGTTGGCATAACGGCGGTTCATGCCTAAATTGTAAACACCTTTTGATTTTCTGGCCGCTGCCCTGATTTTTTCAGCGCCTTCCTCCGTTACCGCCATTGGTTTTTCACTGAACACATTCAGATCATTGTCTAGACATTGGATGACAGGCTCTACGTGGGTCGTATTTGGTGTTGTGACATATACCGTGTCGACTCCTAAAGCAATCAGGTCGTCCAGTGTTTCGACGGCTTCAATATTTCCTTCCAGTTTATTCGCTAATTTTTTAGCGTTCTCTAGCACAATATCCGCAACTCCAACGATCTCTACACGTTGATCTTCCTGCAGAATCGTACCGTGAACAGATGCAATAAATCCAGATCCTAGAAATCCTACTTTGATTTTTTCCATGGTAAAACCTCCCAATTTAAAGTAAGCGCTTTCGCTGTGAAGTAAACTTATTGTAATAAATATTTTTTATGTAAACCCTTTCAAAAATTTTATTAATACGAGTACTCTTTGGTTATCTTGCAAAGCAATAGTTACCTTAAAAATCATGAAGCAAGCAACACATTCGATGAAACAGTGTTGGCAATAGTTGAACAAACTAAACAAAGGCCCTCAACTAGAAACGTTGAAGACCTCTGTTTACAATTAAACATGCATATTGAAAATATAAATAACATGTTTTTGCAGTACTTGTTGGCTGCCTATACAAGAAATACCAGTGCAGAACATTAAAGTTTTATTTCATGAAAAATTCTGAAATTTTCATACATAATTGAATGCACCTATTACCAGCTTTTTATAGATTAAGCACAAGTACTTTGTCGCGAAGCATCGAATCAATGCTTCGTCCAATACCCTGGACACCCTGACCTGAATTTTTCACACCCAAAAATGGGAAATGATCCGGCCCGCGGGAGGTTTTGCCATTCACCTGCACTGTACCCACGTTCAGCTTATCGGCAATTGCGAAGGCATTCTCCAGATTTTTCGTGAACACACTGGCTTGCAGCCCATACTCGTTACGCTTTTCCAACATGATGGCTTCGTGTTCACTTTTGACCCGCAGAAAAGGTATGACTGGTCCAAACTGTTCTTCCCAGGCAACAGCCATGTCTTCAGTAACATGATCCAGCAGCGTCGGTCCCAACAAATTCTTTTCTCTAATGCCTTCAAGGACGACCGATGCGCCCCGATCCCGGGCCTCGTCAATCAGTCGGGTAACATGATCAGCCGCCCTCTGATCGATCATCGGCGTCACACTCGCATCTTCTCTGGCCATGCCTACCTTTAAATCAGACACGAGTGTCTGTACTTTTTCCACAAGTTCATCGGCGACGTTTTCCATGACAATCACACGCTTGATCGCTGTGCAGCGCTGGCCGGAGTAACTCAGGGCCCCGCTGACAATTTCTTTGGCGGCTTGATCCAAATCGGCATCCTCCAGGACAATCGCCGGGTCTTTGCCGCCAAGCTCGAGCACCACCGGGATCATGGAAGCTTGTTTTGCAATATGTTTTCCGGTATCCGTTCCTCCGGTAAATGTAATCATATCTATCAGAGGATGAGTGACAATGAAGTCGCCAATCACCGATCCCCGTCCTGTCACGACGTTCAATACGCCTTCCGGCAGTCCGGCTTTCACGAGCGCTTTGATCATCAATAATCCGCTGATCGCTCCCTGGGTCGCTGGTTTGAAGATCACGGTATTGCCGGTAATAAGTGCCGGTGCAATCTTCGAAGCGGCCAGGTTGACAGGATAATTGAATGGAGAAATCGCCAGGACCACCCCGTGAGGAACTTTTTGCACCATCGCTTTTGTCTGTTTCGTCGCTCCGGGAAAGGCGTCCCCCTGAATAAAGCTCCCATGTGTCCGAAGCCCCTCTTCGGCTGTATGACGAATCAGCTGGGCGGTACGCTTTACTTCACTTTTTCCCGAGGAGAGCGTTTTTCCTACTTCCAGGTGGATCATTTCCCCAATCTCATCGGTCATCTTTTCCAGCTCTTCGGCCCACCGGTGAAGCAGTTCCGAACGCTCATGACCTTCTCTGGCTTCCCATGCTTCCTGGACCTCCGCGGTGTGTTGAACCGCTTTTTTCACTTCCTCCTGACTTAACGCTGGTACGCTTCCTACCACTGCATGGTCATCGGGAGCATAAATGGGAACCGTTTCCCCGCTCTCACTCCCAATCCACTGGTTGTTCAGCAGCGTTTCAAACACATCTTCCGTTTTCCGTGCCGTCATCTTTTCTCTCCCCCTCTATGTTTTTAACCTCTTAAAGGTTAATGTTTTCTATTAAACCACATAAGGGTTATCATCCACAAGCCCCAAATGCAAAGTAATCAGATTAGAATCATAGGGAATGATACGATTCTATTTATTTTTCTAGAAAACATAACTTCCTTTATCAGCAGTTTTCATACAAAAAATCAAAATCTCTATGGTCTACACTCCACTTTAAGCAGGGAGATAAGATAAATCATTAGATTATAAAATAATAAAAAAGACGAGCAGACATTACTATGCTCATCTTTCTTATTAATTCCTTATTCATTAGTCATCGAAGATTTTCTCCGGTAACGCGGAAGTAAACATAGTGCTCCCAAACCACTAAGAAGCAATCCCCCCATGATATATGCAGGAACGTGAGAAGCCGTTTCTGGCAGTTCTCCTCCTTCTTCGCCGTTCTCCGCTACCATTAATTCTGGCGTTTCCCGATGATAGGTCGCCTGCTCGTAATCATACGCCATGTTAATCAGCGATTCTTCCGTCCATTGCTCGCCAAAAAAGGAGAGCGCGAACGGGGAACCTCTATCGTAATACTGTTACAAAAGCGTTAGATAGAAATTACAGCTTTCAAAATCCAATATTTTGTAAGATCTAATTCCAATGTGTAGTATAAAAATAGTGTTTCCTCACTAATACATGCATTAAAGGAGAGGCGATTGGAAATGAAGCCGGAAACAATGAAAACCTTTGGATTTTATAAGCCGGGCGTTAAAGAAGGGGCGCCTGACTTTAAACAGACAGAGCAGGAGAAGCCGACACCAAAAGGACACGATCTCCTTATAGAAGTAAAAGCGATATCCGGCAACCCGACTGATATTCGGACACGTGATGGAAAGCAGGAGGACGATGATTCATTTACAGTGGTTGGCCGTGATGTGGCAGGAGTTGTTGTAGCGACCGGAGAACACAGTTCGCTGTTTAAAGAAGGGGACGAGGTATTTTACGCCGGGGCAACTGATCGTCCGGGTGGCCAAAGCGAATTTCATCTGGTGGATGAGCGACTCGTGGGAAGAAAGCCAAAAAATCTTGATTTCCCTCAGGCTGCTGCCCTGCCTCTGACCAGCATTACTGCGTACGAAGCATTTTTTGACCGACTCGGCATTGCAAAAGACGCTGCAGAAAATGCTGGGAAGAGTATTCTCATTATCGGAGCCGCAGGCGGGGTAGGCTCTATTGCTGTACAAATTGCCAAACTGGCCGGACTGACAGTTATTGGCACTGCCTCCCGTTCTGAAACTGTAGCGTGGGTTAAAGACCACGGGGCAGATCAAACCATCAATCATCACGAGCCATTTGGTCCCCAGCTGGAGCATCTTGGCGTAAATGGTGTTGACTACATCTTCTGTTTAAATAATGTCGATGATCATATGGCAGAAATGGCAGGCGTTATTTTGCCACAGGGAAAAATCTGTTCTATTCTGCCGACTGAAAAACCGCTGGACACGGCGCTGTTCAGCAAAAGTGTCACTTTCGTTTTTGAATTGATGTTCACCCGTTCTCTTTTCCAGACCGCGGATATGGTGCAGCAGCATAGCCTGTTGAACGAGCTGGCCGATTGGGTGGATGCTGGGAAAATCCACTCCACAGTAACGAAAACCCTTCACCTTATTTCAGTGGAAACATTGAAAGAAGCTTACGATCAGATTCAAGAGGGAAGTACAATCGGCAAAGTAGTTCTGGAAGGCCCTTTCAAATAAAAGTAAATGTAGCACCGTTCTTCTTTCTTAAGGGGAACGGTGCTTTTAATATTTTTAGCGTACAGTAATTACACTGCATTCTCAGACATAAAACATTCATTAAAGGATCTACCCACAATCGAATGGCATCTTTTTCTTTCAAGAGATAACGGGAAAACAGGTTGATTCTCTTTTTTACACAATAATTAATTTTTTCAAAAGAATATTCACTTTGAACGATTTGAATATTATCCCATGGGAAGAATAGTTTTATAAGGTGGGCATATGAAAAATTTATTGCAGTTAATAATAAGGAGATCAAAACTAAAAAAACCAGCCAATTGGCTGGCCGTTCGAATACATATCGAACGTTAAAGGGGTACTCGGGGAAAGTGTGAATCTTACGTCACTGTATCATCTGTAGCCGAATGTGAATATACGAAGAATACCATCTTCACAAATACTTCACAGGATTGGATTGCAGGATGTTCATTAGATATTCTTTATTGAGTATTGCAAGCTGACAAGAACATTTTCCAGGTGACTTTCGTTTCGTGTTCAGCACAGCATGCCCTTCCAGGCGATATTTCATCAAGGCCTGTATTCTATAAGTTCGTTTCTTCCTTAGCCTGGGCCAGCCATACGCGATTTTCAGCATATCTGACCATTTCCTGAACCACAGGAACCGATAACCCTTGGGACCCGCTGACCTCAAACATGGCTTGACGTTGCGAATGCTCTCTTCGAGGATTTTCCTGGCTGCTCCAGGCCTCTCGCCACGCTTGCCATATCTGATATTCCAACGTATGCAACTGATGCTGCGCCTGCCAAAGTTCCTCTTCAATATAAGGCAAACGCCCAGCCACCGTTGTTATACATATAATCTCCCAATCTAACATTGTACTTCCCCCTTTATTTAGAAAATAACCCGTTCGCTTTTTTGAAGTGAACCGACAAAATGATGGAAAGTTCATGTTAGTTTCCGAAGCTCATTTTGCATGACATCATAACATATACCCCTGCCATGTTTACAAATATTAGAACTCTTGTTTCTAAAGCATATCGTATAGTGCTTCATTACCCACCATATCTATATCATTGGAAAAGCTGGTAGGCTTTTTTTCACTGATGCCCCTTCCAAATTCATTTTGAATAGAAAAAGACAAATGAATTCGAAATTTCTTCACACCACGGCTCTTATTATTGGTTAAGTGAACAGATTGGCATGAAATGGTAACTTTAAAGAGATGGACAAATAGAGAAGCCATTCTTTATAAAGATTGACTTCTCTGTAATAAAATAAATACGTATTGGCTGTTTGTAGCTGACAAATTTAACAGCACTAATTTTTTATCAGCCAGGCTTGGAAAACGCTGCGCTTCAAGCTCAAAGAAGCGTTACTGATAGTTCACCACAGCAGGAGCAGGGTCCAGCTGGATGACTTCTTCCGGGCTCATGACCGGCTCATCTTTATCATAAAACACCTTAAACCCACCGTATTGTACAGGTTCATTCCGCACCAGATCTCTGTATTTAGCCATTTTCACAGCAGAGCCTCCCCACCCGTCGAAGTTTAAAGCGACTTCCACGTGCTCAGTCGGCTGAATGGCTTCCTTATTCGTCAGCGCTGCATCGGTGAACTGGTGAACGAGCACCATTTTGTCCGGAAGATTGTTCTCCTCCACCATCTTCGTAAGATAGTCCACGGCTTTTTGAACCTCCGCTCCGTTGACCTGTCCAAGCTCGACCCCCGGCGTTTCTCCTTCACCCACCTGGAATTCCGTGTCGATGGCCAGCTGCACATAAGGAAGCTTCAGCCATTTCTCCAGGGATTTCACCTGGTTTAACACCGAATCCTTGCCCAACTGGACATCGAGCATCAATAAAGCGTCATTTTCTTTGGCAAGCCTGGCATACCTGTCTATCTGCTCCGGCGGGGTCATACGAACGTAGTTGCCATCCGGACCGGGATCCCGCTGTGCAGCGGTGGCTATGAGTTCAATGGTGGGAACAGCTGGATGAGATGGATCAGCGTTGGAATAGGCCTGGGCCTCTTCCTTTAATTTTTCCATTAAAGCATCGGGCTCCATTTCCCCGAGTATTCCCATATTGGTGGAGTTTGGGTGCCCATAATACGTAACCAGCCGATGCTCCTTCAACGGCCCATCCGTCTGGTCCTCGGTGCCTTTAATTTGTGTTTCCCCAAACGGAACCATCCTTGTACTTTCTCCTGTTCCTGCTTCAGATCGAGGCATCGATTCCAATTCTTCCTGCTCCAGCCGCTCCTTTAACGGGATACTGTCACTCTCTGGTTCTACAGGCTCATATACCTGCTCCGGCCTAGCTTTTTCCTGTGATTCATCAGCTTCTGTGCCCTCTGTTCCATCGCTCTTTTCATTGGCAGTTGAACGAGAAGGCTCATCCGTAGAAGAAGAATCTGAGATCATCTCCGGCTCCCGCTGTATAAAAATGAGAACCGATGCGACAAGTATTACCGCCAGTCCGATCATTAGAAGCTCTTTTCCTATCAGCAGTTTTCGTTTCATATGTATTCATCCTTCTTCCAGTTATCTACTGTAACTTATTGTCAGCATTTCATGATTATCGTACTACTTCAACCTTCATTTTACAATTAATAGTAAAAACTTCTTTTGTTAATATATTGAACGTCAATACTGAAGCTGGTCTTTTTCAGCTTCAGCAGAATATTCGTTATTCTCTTTGTCCTTTGTAGCTTCTGCTTCATCCAATAAGATTCTGATGAACGAAATTTTGCTTTTTACCTTTTAATCGCAACGAAAGAAAGCCAGCCCTCTCGGCCGGCTTTCCAACGGGGTATCATTACATAAGGGGAGTAATGGGGAGGGGTATCGCTCCCGAAAATAATATATCATGCACGCAGGCCTGCCACGAGCCTTGCCGGTTAATCTTAACAAACGTTTAATAATCGCTGGCTGATGGAAATATTCTCATAACAGAAACCGCCCAGCATACAGTTGGCCTCGCCTCTATGCTATACGCCGTCCATGAAGACTCCATCCCGTGGGCGTTTTCGTGGGAAATGTTCGTCATCAGAAGAGCAGGCGGTCCCGGCTCCGAAACGCAAGAAGCACCTGGGCAACTCCTGCAAGGATCGGCAGCTCAATCAACGGACCAATTACCAGAGCCAGAGCTACCAGCGGCTGATCAGGAAACGCGGTGACCGCAATCGCCAGGGCCACCGGCGAATTTCGTGCCACTATGGTTAATGTCAGGCTGACCGTTTCTTCGTAAGAAAACCGCAGGGCCCGTCCGGTCATTTGGGCGACCGTCACATTTATGGCAAAAAATAGGAGAATCGGCAGCACGAGAATGGCTATCACGCTCAAGTTATTTAAGAGCGCCGACCCCTGAGAGGCAAACATCGCGGCTATCGCCAGGGCCAGAAAGAAAATCTGGGCCCGGGAAAAGAACGGAAGCAACCTGTATTTCAGAAATTCGGGCTGTCGACGCCAAAGATACTTGGTTCCCTGCGCCAGCAGAAACGGCAGCAGCAGCACGAGCAGGACACTTTCGATGATCGTCGGCAGTGCCACCGTTTCGATCGTTCCGGCAAACAAGAAGAGATACAAGGGGAGCAGCAGGAACTGCAGGACGAGATTCAGGGGAAGAATCGACGTCGATAATGCGAGATTGCCTTTGGCGATGGATGTAAAAACAAGATACCAATCAGTGCAGGGCGTGACCATCAGCATGATAAATCCGAGCCACAAGGCCGGATGCTCGGTCAGAAACAGGGCGCCAAGACCCCAGGCAAGCAGCGGGGTCCAGATAAAATTGATCCCCAGGCTCACACCGAGAAAGACCCGATGTGTGAAGGCCTGATGCAGATCCTTTAACGGAATCGATAAAAATAAGCCGTACAGCATCAGCAGCAAAAAAGGAACAATCAGTACCTCCGCGTGGGTACCGATCGTCCTCACCTGCCCCAGAGCCAGACCTATGCCTACCGCCATGATAATTAGAAGCGTTTGATATTTTTCGATGATATTCACGGCTTCCTCCTTTCCATGGGTCCCGGTAAGTCTGATAAGTTTTCGTTCCCCCCTATCATACCAAACAGGTGCCTCCCAGTCGTTGTCAGCATCCTGAATGAAGGTTCTTCACATAAAAGTTTTTCTCCAAAATATCAATTCAAACAACCATAATTAGAAGATGCTTTAAATATTATAATCGATAGCCTGTGCTAAAAAAGCAGCCCCGCATCCCTTTTTAAAGAGATACGAGGCTGCTTTTTGCTGTTTAAACAGAACATAAATCTGCAAAACAAGTTTTAGAAACTACTTTTCTGCTATTTAAAATCAGCTGCATACTCTTCGTATTCAGTGCCTTCCAATTCATCGGCCGGAATAAATTCCATCGCTGCTGAATTCATGCAGTATCTGAGGCCTGTCGGCTCAGGACCGTCCTGAAACACATGCCCTAAATGAGAGTCTGCATGCTTGCTGCGCACTTCCACACTCGTGCCTAAAATGCCGCCGTCTTCTTCATACGTAATATTACCCAGCTCCAAAGGCTTCGTGAAGCTCGGCCAGCCGGTGCCGGAGTCATACTGATCGCGCGTGCTGAACAGCGGCTCCCCGGAGACGATATCAACGTATATTCCCTCTTTCTCGTTATCATGGTAGGCATTATCGTAAGCAGGCTCTGTTCCGTCTTCCTGCGTCACCTCATACTGCATGCTGTTCAGTTCAGACACGGCCGCTTCTTTATCCTCCACAGCAAACGGGGAATCTGTGCTTACTTCGTACTCTTTATCCTCTCCCCATACCTCGTCTAAGTAGGCATCGCGTCCGGAGTTATTACGGTAATATTCGTACCTTCCCGGGTTTTTCTTATAATAATCCTGATGGTAGGCCTCTGCTTCGTAAAACGTATCGTATTCTTCAATGGATGTCACGATCTCTCCATCAAACCGGCCCGAGTTCTCCATCTCTATTAATGACGCTTCCGCTGCCTGCCGCTGTGCCTCATCATGATAAAACACGGCCGATAAATACGGCTCTCCTTTATCCACAAACTGCCCTTCGTCATTCGTCGGGTCAATTTGGCGCCAGAAAATCTGCAGAAGGTCTTCGTAGCTGATTTTTTCAGGATCATACGTAATTTGAACCGCTTCCTGATGACCCGTTTCTTTGTTCGACACTTCGTCATACGTAGGATTTTCTTCATCCCCGCCCGTATAGCCGGAAATCACGCTGACGACGCCGGGCTGGGATTCAAACGGCGGCTCCATGCACCAGAAGCATCCCCCGGCAAATGTAGCCTGCTCCATCCCTTCTAAATCCCCCTGCAGCTCCGTTTGTTCCGTCGCGACCACTTCTTCATATTCCGAGGCCGTAAACGCCTGATACAAATACCAGCCGCCGGCCAGAAGAAGAACTGCCGTTATACTAAAAAACCACCGTTTTTTATTCATATAACTCCCCTTTAGTTTCTTTTCTTTCATTATAAAGAAAAGGGAACGACTTTAACATTATTCCAACTTGTTAGCATTCAGAAATGCTCTGGAGCCACAGAGATATAAAAAAATTTTAAAAGACCCGGATTTTGAAAAAGACCAGGATCTTAAATAGATGGTAAAATTAGGTATTAACAGCATGAACATCATTAAAGCACATCTATGGGAGGTACAGACCATGACATTTATAGCGCAGTATGGGTTCTTTTTTGCGATTTTAATTATTATCGGCGCCATCATATTTTTCAGCTACCTATTGCCGAAGACAGAGAGATTTGTGCATATTTTGACTGCTTTATTGGTATCTGGAGGGATAGGAATTATTTTTTATAGTTTTCTGGGACCGGATGATCCTTTTACCGGCATTGCTTATGCTGTTTTAACATTTTTTATCTGGTTAGGTACGGGGCTGGGATGGATAGGGATCGCTATTTATGAAATGATAAAGGAGTGAAAGAAGGGAGATTTTATTAATTAACGTCCATCCTTTAACTCTTATTTTCATTCGATTTTTTGCCCCAGTAATAGAGAAATATCGCGGAGGCTATACTGCCCAGGACGTAAAAAATAGCCATATATGCTTCTCCTTTTTATCAACAAAATTGTCATTCAAGCCATAAAGGTTTCCTTATTAATTTGCCAGCAAGAGTAATACCAGTCCCACAATCATACCAAAAAGAAAATATACCAGAAATCGCACATACTTATTTTTCATGCTTAGCTCCCTCCTCGAAAATTGCTAATACAGCCACGCTATAAAAATATCTCACGACTCAATGTTTGCTTTTTTTCTTTTTCTCTGGTCTATCCAAATAATAATTGTTGATATAAGCAATACAGCCACCAGCCCATTAAAAAGCCAGAAGGGGATAGTAATAACTCCTGTAAAATCTAACCCCACCAAAATAAGAACTACAATGCAAAATACCTGATGGCATATGGTCATAACCTTCATTTTTTCATTTCCCCCCTGTGACATAATGAACCCTTTAATTTTTTCTCTGCTTATCAAGCTTATGTATTTTTACGTTCGACATGGTCTCTAGTTTCTCCATTCATTATCTCAGTAAGGGAAAAGCTATGGCAATACCAGTTAGCAATGTTATCAGACCTCTTAAAAGAAACAGTTTATACTTATTGTAAAAATTCTAAAAAAGCGGAGATGGCAATAACCGCCGCCTCCGCCTTTTCTATTCTTCTTCGGAGTCAGACACAGTAAATGTTCTGGCAATTTCCTGAATCTCTTCCTGCGACGGGGCGCCCTGTTCTTCCGGCACTTCCGCTTCAAATCCATACTTATTATCGTTTTCAAACACCCGCATGGAGAAAGTAAAGCTCTCCTCTTCCTCGGATAGCTGATAATATCCCGTTACGCCCTCTTCCAGCTCCGTCTCTTTGTACGAACCGCTCTCTGTCACTTCCGCCTTATCACTATCCTCGTGACTTCCATACACAAGAACGTTATGGCTGTCGTCAAAAACTTGTAAAACTCTTCCGTCCCCGTTATCCGCTTCCGGCTGCGGTTCCCATTCAGCCGGATAATCGATATGGTAGCCAAAGCGGGCATTTACGTAGCGTTCAGTATCTTCATCTGTGCCCTGCTCCTGATTGCTGCCTGTATTCTGCTCTTCCCCGTAGACAGAGTTATACTCTCCGTTCTGATATACCTTAAACCGGTCCACGGTCCCCGTTCCTCCGGCTTCTGAAAGCTCTTGTGATGTTAATTGAACTGTATAATAGGCTCCCTGTTTGTCTTCCCGCAAGTCACCGCCAAGATCATCGAACCGTATGTCTTCACCGAAGTCTTCATTCTGCTTAATTGTTTCAATGGCTTCTTCCCCTGAGGCTACCGCCACTTCCTGTTTTTCGTCCGGTGATAAATTTCCGCTTTCATTTTCAATGCTTTGATCTTCATCGAGAAAATCCCATGTCTTCGGCCCAAATATGCTCTCAGCAGCCATTAAATATCCATGCGCGTTTAAAGCAGCCCGCATGATCGCTATGCTCTTTCCTGGATCCTCATTTGTCATCACCATCTCTGAGGCTACTATCGTATGTACGTTCATCTTTTGTTCTTCTGGTTGATCATTGGATGCCTGGGCTCCGGCCGTTGTCACGATCATACCGGTAGCAGTAATGGTGGAAATTGTCCATTTCGCAATGCGCTTCATCAGTTTTTCCTCCTTTATTCCATCACCAACTTTTTTCCCATCAATATATCATTTCCAAACATTTCAAATCATTCAAGTTGCATTTATATTATTTAATGATATAATATTTTACAACCTATCATTAAATGATATGAAAGGAGGCCTTTTTTTGGGACGCAAAGACAGTCTGGCTTCCGGCGACTTAACGGATACTCACTACTATATTCTTTTAGCTCTGATGAAGCCAAAGCACGGCTATGCCATTATGCAGACTATTACTGATTTAACAGAGGGAAAGGTCAACCTGGGACCTGGGTCGGTCTACACGATGACCCAGAAGCTTCTTAATGTCGGCTATATTGAACTGTGGAAGGAAGCCGAGCAGCGAAAGATCTATATTATTACAGAGACTGGGATGGACGTCTTTCAGCAGGAAGTCCAGCGCCGGGAACAGATGGTAAAACATGGAAAAGAAGCGCTTCAACAGAAAGGAGGGCCATTACCATGGCCAAACGAAAATATGTGACGAGCGGCGGTCTCGCCTTCTCGGAAAACAAAGATGTGAAAAAGTTAGAGAAGCAGGCCAGCAAAGGCTGGCATCTGGAGCAGTTTGGTTTTTTGGGCTACAAGCTGAAACGCGGACAGCCTGCAAGCATGCAATACGAACTGGATTACCGTCTCCGTCCCGATTCGGATTATTTTCAGCTGTATCAGGATGCCGGCTGGGAGCACGTATGCTCTGCCGAAGAAAACACACATATTTTCCGTGCTCCACCTGAAACGAAACCTTTATATACGAAGCAGCAGGATAAGCAGGATGTCTATCAACAGCAAAAGCAGCAGTTTGGCCGATACGCGCTGGTGTCGCTGATAATTTTTCTGTTCCTTGTTTCGGTGCTTTGGGTTCTATCGTCGCTGTTTCCTTCCTCTTCATGGGTTAGCATTATCGATACTGTTGTGACCATGCTTGCGTTAATGCCGCTCATTTTTACCGCATTACCTTATTTCGGCTATCAGTTCAAAGTGCGCCAGCTTCAGCAAAAGAAAGAGGCCTAATTGTTTAAGCCGTCAGGAATCATAATCCTGACGGTAATTTTCAAACTCGCATCATATAAAAAAATCTTGCGCTAAATTTTTGGCTCAACACCAAAATATGTTCTTGATAAAAAGAAATGAAAAAACATCTGCCCCTCTGTTATGTTGAGAGTACCAAC